>JBARSW010000149.1:0-5022 GCA_049644925.1 Chitinophagaceae bacterium
TAACGGCTACTAATGCTGTTTCTTACCAGTGGCAGTCATGGAATGGCAGTGTCTGGAGTAATATTACAGGCGCAACAGGTGCAACACTTACCCTGAATAGTGTAACAAGCAGTATGGGTTCCAACAGTTACCGTGTTCTTGTAAATGGTTTGTGTACAGTGGTTACTTCCAACCAGGCTACATTGTACGTAAATCCATTACCAACGGTTTCCATTTCAGCATCACCGCTAGCTTCACTTCTGCCAGGACAAAATACAAGTATCACTGCAGTCACCAGTCCTTCTGGCGGCAGCTTTGTGTGGTATAAGAATAACCTGGTAGTTCCTGGAACGGGAGCAGTGTTAGGACCATTGTCCGTTGATGATATTGGAACCTACAAGACAGTGTACACCGATCCAAACGGCTGTATAAATACATCAGCTAACCTGGTAATCAGTGGTCAGGTATCGGATAACATGTGGGTATACCCGAATCCAAACACCGGTCAGTTCAATGTTCGTTATTACAACCAAACAGGTGAAACAGCGACACTGAAAGTATTCGATTATTTAGGCCATGAAGTGTTTAAACAAATACTGCCTCAGGGTATAGCCTACAGTAATACAGTAGTAAATATTCCGAAGTTAGCTGCTGAAGTATACATTGTAAAAGTGGTAACCAGTAATGGAAGAGAACTGGCGGCAGAGAGAATTGTGGTTTATCATTAACAGAGATTAATTAACCGATTTTATAAAATCCATCACGCCTAAGACGTGATGGATTTTTTTATAAAATTATTTTCGGATGAGCCGAATCATAGCACTGCTTCCTTCTGTACTGGCAAGCAGGGCATCGTATCGTTTCTCGCCAACAAAGGCAATCATATAAGAAGTATTGGGAGGAATGGAGCCAAGGTTTTCAGCAACCATGACCAGTTCATTTATTTCCTTTAATTCACTCACAGCTATTTTTAAAATGTAAGCATTGCCTGTAAGCCGTATGTGTTGAAAAAGAAGTTGAGTGTTTAAAAAAAGAGAGATAGAATCACCATCAATTTCAGCGTTATCATAAAACCGGAGTTCAATAGAATCCCCGCTAACCGGTATTTCTTTGATCAGTTTCTTCTCCCTCGCAATAAATTTCTCTTCCACCTCAGCAACTTTTTGGACGGGGAAGGCAGGTATTTTTTTCACTGGTTTTTCGGCAAACGGTGCTTGATTTTCTTTTTTTGGTAATTCTGGTGTCGACTTTACAGGTAGAGGGGACACCATAACTATTTCTTTTTTTTGGGGGGCAGTTGTTTCTGGTTCAATAAAGCTGATTTCCTGTTGCTTTGAAATATTGGCAACGCTGTCAATTATATCAGGGTCATTAGTACCAACTGTGTAGTTGTCAATAATATAATCCCATTCATCTTCAAATACCGGAATATTTGTTTTATCAAGGTGCACTTCTCCTTTTATCTCCGATTTATTTTCTTTAGTGGATGCATTGCCATCCAGCATCATTCTTCCTCCACCGGGGCAGTTGAAGTCGGCAGTAGACAGCATTGGCATTTTGCCTGGAGAAGAAATACTGAACCGGGTTGTCTTTTCCTCTAATAACTGGTCATCCCACCAAATTACACTGTTTGTTTTTTCTTCAAAATGGCCTTTTATACTATAACGCCGGTAATTACCGGCAGATTCGAAGTAGTAAGATGTTCCAGTAAGGCTATCTCCCCGCTGAATTAGCTTAATTTCTACTTTTTGCCTGTTTATTTTACCCTTCCAGTTGCCGGTGATCATTTGGGCAGATAAAATGATATAAGGGGAAAACAAGGAAAAAAGCAGTATCAGAGGAGATTTCAGGTTTTTTTCAATCATTTATTTTGCTAATTAGTATAAGCGAAAACGTAAATTGTTAGGGGATATTTTATGGGAAAACCTGTCTGAGTGTTAATTATAGAATTTATTGCAACATTGACAATTTTTAATGATTATAAGTATTGCTGTCTTCTTCTAAATATTATCTTTAAACAAAAGCACAGAATTTGGACTGAATGACCGGATTTCTTTACCTTAGTGGTCATAGAATCGAGCCTTAACACAAAACTTAACTACTTATGCAAAAAATTTACATTGCGGAGAATGTATCTCTTGTCAAAAAATTTATTTATATAAATAAATTTTTTACATTTCTCTTAGTAAGCCTTTTACTAACATCCACATTTTTAACTGCACAGATTACGCAAAGAGTAATTGGTCCCAATGAACGCAGTTGTATAAAAAAAACCGGAGTTAGTTTAGAAGAATATAATAATGCGGTGCTTGCAGACAGGCAAACAGCTGAGACTAAATATCAAACACTTGTTGCATTAAGAAAAGCACAGCGGGAAAATAATCCTTCTTTTGCTGATGCATGTGTTCCAGGTAATATTCTTATTGATCCGGGTTTTGAAACAACAAGTGGAGCCACTTATGTGAATCCATCCTGGCCTTCTACTTCAACTAATTTTGGTTCTTCTTTCTGTGATTTTGCCGGATGTGGAAATGGTGGTGGTACAGCCGGTCCCCGTAATGGCTCTTTCTGGGCCTGGTTTGGTGGTATTTCTGCGGCCGAAATTGGAACTGTTCAGCAAACAGTAATTATTCCTTCAGGCTCTACTGCCACATTGAATTATTATTTACGAATTGGTTCAGTAACTGCTCCTTTCGATGCTACTTTAAAAGTGATGGTAGATGGAGTTACACAAACAACCATCGCCGAACCAGCAACAGCTGAAGCAGCCTATGTTTTAAGAACTCTTGATTTAACTGCTTTTGCAAATGATCTTCCTCATACTATCAGATTTGAGTATACTAACCCTGCCGGCAGCGGTAATTCAAATTTTAATCTGGATGATGTTTCTTTGGATATTGTATGTCTTGCCGGCGGTTGTACTGGTGTTCCCTCACCAGGTTTTATTACCGGGCCTTTAGCTCCTATATGTTCAGGAGCTTCCGCTACACTTACCTGTAGTGGTTTCTCTTCAGGTTTCGGTATAACCTTCCAATGGAAATCTTCTGCAACAGCAGGTGGTCCTTATACAGCTATTCCTGGTGCTACCAACAGTACTTATACTTATACATCTAATACTTCTGCCTATTATATCTGTACAGTAACCTGTACCAATAGCGGTCTTGCAGCAAATACAACTGAGTTTGCCGTGAATGTAAGTAAACCTGTTCATTCTGCTGTTTCTGCAACGCCTACAACAACTTGTACACCTGGTGCAGCAGCAATTACCGGAACTGTTTCAGGTGGTACATTTGCCGGAGGTATTGGTATTATCGGTTCATCTGGAACAATAAATCTTGCTATTCCTGATAACAATCCAACAGGCGCAAGTCATACAATAACTTTACCTGCCTCTTCAATTCCTGCAGCAAGTAGTCTGAAAATCAGAATTAATGCTACACATACTTGGGTAGGAGATCTAGTTTTCAAAATAACCAGTCCCTGTGGTATAACTTATTTATTCGACAGGCCGGGTGTTCCTCTTAGTTCTGTTGGAAATTCTGCAAACCTTGGAGGTATTTATACATTTGATTTATCTGCTGCAACCGTCATTCCTGAATCAGGTGGTGGTACCACAATTGCTCCAGGTTCTTATTTACCGTCAAATACAGCGGGCAGTTCTCATACATGGGCCGGTTTAACTTTCCCTTGTGCCACTGCGGGTTCATGGACAATAACAATTACTGATGGAGCTGGGGGTGACACAGGAACATTAATTGATTGGTCAATACTCGGGCCTGCTCCAGCAAACTATATACATACTTTAACTGGTCCTGGCACCATCACTCAGAACCCTTCTACCGGTACAAATAGTGCAACAGCTAATTTTTCAGTAGCAGGATTACCTGCCGGTGTTCACACTTTTGTGCTAACATCAACAGATGGAATTGGATGTTCTGTAAGTTCAAATGTTACAGTTACTGTAAATCAAACACCAACAGTTACTATTACTCCTGCTGCACCTGTTATTTGTGCAGGAGCCATTCAACAACTTGTTGGTTCAGCAACTCCTGGCATTGCACAAAATATTACCGGTGGTGGTGCAATTACTATTAATTCGTCTGGTAATGCAACACCATATCCATCAACACTTGCTGTAAGTGGATTACCAACAACAGGAATAACATTAAAATCTGTAACTATTAATGGATTTGCCCATACTTTTCCTGATGATGTTGATGTTGTATTAGTTTCTCCAACCGGACAAAGTGTAATTCTGATGTCTGATGTTGGTGGAAGTACAGATGCAACAGGGCAAAATTTTGTATTTGACGATGCAGCAGCTTCTTTAATGGCAGATGGTGCATTAAACCCAAGTGGTACATATAGACCAACGAATATTGGTACTGGTGATAATTGGCCTGCACCGGGTCCTTTGACAACACCATCTTCAACTACCTTGTCAACATTTACAGGTGATGTAAATGGCGCATGGAGTTTGTTTGTTGTTGATGACTTAGGTGGAGATGGAGGAGCTGTTACCAGTTGGAGTATTAGTTTCAGTACTCCTGCTCCTGTAGTATTTACACCAGTTACTAACCTGTTTACCAATGCAACTGCAACTGTTCCATATGTAGCAGGTACTTCGGTTAATTCTGTTTGGACTAATGCAACTACAACAACTACATACACTGCAACGGCCACACAACTCGGTTGCACATCTGCTCCGGTAAATGTAACAGTTACGGTAAATCAACTTCCAGCTATTACGGTACAACCGGTAGCTTTAGCTGCTCCTGTTTGTGCTGGTTTTAATGTTAATTATTCAGTAACGGCAACCGGCACAGGCCTAACATATCAGTGGCAGGTGAGTACAGATGCTGGTGCAAATTACAATCCCGTTGCAAACGGTGTTCAATATGCCGGTGTTACAACTTCCAGTCTTACTGTTATTAATGTGACAACAGCAATGAACTCATACAGGTATCGTGTTATTGTTTCTGGTACTTGTCCGCCGGCTGTTACTTCAAATGCGGTAACACTTGTTGTTGCCACACCTCCAAC
>JBARSW010000150.1:0-25957 GCA_049644925.1 Chitinophagaceae bacterium
TGAAATTTTTGCAAAATCGGTTTCTCCGATAAATTATGTTACAAAAGATAGCCCACCTGTATTTATTGTTCATGGGGATGCGGACCCCACGGTGCCTTATGAGCAATCTGTTGATTTGCATAAAAAACTTTTAGAAGTCGGAGTTAATACAGAATTTATGACAGTACCCGGTGGTTTGCATGGCAAGTTTGATAAAGAAAAGAACAGTGAGTTAAATAAAGCCATCATGTCATTTATTAAATCAATAAAAGAGTTCGATACAAAATAAAATGAAACAAAAAAATGCATATAAAGTCTGCATGCTTTTTGCGGTTTCCCTGCTTACCACATTTTGTGTACAGGCACAGGCTGTTATGCTTAATGCAGACGGGCCGGGCAACACATACGAACTCATCAACAGTGTATTAGCGCCTGGTTACGATGTGGTGGAAAATCCTGAATGTGTGCATCCTGCATTTGGCAGACATATTACTGAAGTGTTTGATGCTGTTTTAAATACAAATGTTTTTGAATTCTACAGCCATGTGACAGAAGATAACGACCGTTGCATCAACTTCGACAGGCAACGGATTGAAATAAAAACTTACGACCAATCACCTGCAAACTTAATTGGCACCTTGGGTGAATCCATAACTTACAAATGGCGGTTTAAAATGCCAACCGGTTTTCAGCCCTCATCAAACTTTACGCATATACACCAGATAAAACCGGTTAATGGCGATGATGGAGATCCACTTTTTACATTAACTGCACGCAAAGGCACCCCCAATAAACTGGAACTGATACACAACAACATCACTAAAGTTGCTATTGTTAATCTTTCTTTATTTGAAGGGCAGTGGGTTGAAGCAACAGAAATTGTAAAAGTGGGTGCAAGCGGCACTTACTCGATAGTTATAAACAGAGTTAGCGACAATGTGACCATACTCAGTTATTCAAGTTCTGATATTATGACCATAAGGCCTACTAATGATTTTATAAGGCCTAAGTGGGGTATATACCGCAGCCTGAATACACCCGCCGATTTACGGGACGAAGCTGTCCGCTTTAATGCATTCAGTATTGAAGAAAATAATGTAGTGCTGCCCATAAAACTGCTTTCATTTAATGCAGTGCTAAATGGTAGCAAGGTAGATGTAGGCTGGGTAACAGCCAGTGAAGAAAACAGTAGAACTTTTACGGTAGAAAAATCGGCTGACGGAATTAATTTCAGATCTATTGGAATCATTAGTGCAGCCGGTAATAGCAATTCTATAATTAATTACCAGTTTGTTGATGCTTATCCTGTAACAAAGGAAATTTTTTACAGATTGAAACAAACAGATTTTGATGGGTTTTCCCAATATTCTGAAATCGTTCTAATAAAATTCAATGTTGTAAAACAATTATTTATTTACCCTAATCCAGTAAAGGATCAGATAAATTTTCAAATTCCAATTACCAAGGGAGCTGTGTCAGTACAGGTTACGGACATGTATGGCAGATCAATAATAACAATAACCGGATTAATACCACAGGTTATAAATTCATTAAAAAATAATGTACTTGTTTTAAAATTGGGATATTATTTTATTAGTATAAAGAATGAAGAAGAAATTTATCAGGGCAAAATCCTGAAAATTTAAAAAATTATTATTTAATTATTGGGAAACAATTCTACAGTATGAAACAATAAGCCACGTTATAAATTTTAAAGCAAACTGTTATGAAAAAAATTACTCTTTCAATTATGCTTTTTCTGTCTTTGGCAATGATGGCACAAACCGCTACAGATGGGGATTATCGTTCAGTTCAAACCGGTAACTGGAGTGATGTGAATACATGGCAGGTTCGTGCCGGTGGAGCATGGGCTACACCCGCTACAGAGCCAAATGCTACTAATAATGTTTACATGCAACCAGGTTTTACTGTGGCAGTTGATGTCGCATCTGCATCTTGTAATGATTTGCAGGCAAACACCACAGGGGTACTTACCATAGGGGTAAATACAATGAATGTAAATGGCAAGATGCGTGGCTATACCGGGACTGCTGTCACTTCTGCAACAGATGATGTGTTTTATAGTTCTCAGGCCAATGCGGGAACTCTTAATAATACGATGATAACAACAACCAATCCGGGGGTGTTAAAAATTGTTGGTACCTCAAGAACTTTTATGAATACATCGGAATGGTTAGCCAGCGGAATGACATCTTGCAGCATTGAATTTGCCTTGAATTCGGGAGCCACTGTCATAGTAATTCCGTCATTCAAATTTAGGTCTGTTGTTATTTCCAGCGGAAAAGTGGACTGTGCAAGTACAGCAAGAATTGGTGCAGATGATAATTTAGGAACCGGATTTTTGACTATCAAAAACGGGGCTACCCTTGTTTCGGCACGGTCGGGTTTAACAAGCCAGGTCATTTCTGCACAATCCGCCAGTGCCTGTGGTGCAGTAACCATAGAGGCTGGAGCAACTTTAGAATTGACAGGAACAACACCTGCAATCGATGCTACGGCAATCATCAACAACGGAACAGTTATTTATAGCAAGGCTGGTAGCCAAACCTTATTACAAAAAGGAAGTGGTGTAGGGTCTGTTGATATCCCCTCATATAGCAGTTTAATACTTAGTGCTTCTAATTCAAAAACACCTCCTGTTGCAATTACAGTAAGTACACTGCTACAATTTAATGGTACAGCCACTATTGTTCCAACAGCGGTAAACACACTTACCATGTTAAATGGGTCAACTGTTGACAGAAGTGTAACTTCCGGCACTTCGCTCCCAAGTACAGCCGGGGCTGTTTTATACGGAACAACGTCAACTGACCTGGTTCATCTTACAATTGGAGCCAGTATATCAAACAGCAATGAACTCCCTGCAGCTCCAACACCCGGTAAAGTAGGAACACTTACTATTAAACCAGGGGTTACTTATACTATTACCGGGGGAAGAGCAGTTACCGATGTTGTTAATAATAATCTTATAGTATTGTTGCCAACAACTACACTTACATTTACGATCAATGGCAATATTTCAGGTGCAGGTACTATTACAGGACATAGCAGTGCAAGCATTTCATTTACTGGTGCAAATAATGGTGACGGGGGAACACTAAACCTTACAGCCGGTAGCCAGGTTGCTAACAATTTTACAGTAAACCGAACAGGAACAGGTGCATTCATTACATTAGGTACACCAATTTTATTAAATGGTACAACAACGGGCAGCCTTAATTTAACTGCGGGAACTTTAAAAGGGGGTTCTAATGTGATTACAGTATCTGGTAATCTACAAGGCACTAACCAGGGTATTTACACTGCAACAGCAGGTGGTAAAATAGTAATGACTGGTAATGCAGGTGTAGCAACAATATCATCGCCTACAATAGCTAACCTGGAATTAAACGATGCAGATGGGTTTAACTTAACAGGCTCTCCTCTTATTACTGGAACAATTACTTTAACCAATGGTATATTAACAACTTCTTCTACTAATTTATTAACATTATCAAATACTGCTACAGTAGTTGGTGGTAGTAATACAAGTTATGTCAGTGGGCCCATGGTAATGAATACCAATGCGGTCGCTACCTATACATTCCCTGTTGGGAAAAGTGGTGTTTATCGTCCTTTTAGTGTAAATGCAAGTACCACCAATAACAACTCTTACACCGGAGAATATTTCAATACAGATCCACATGTAATCAGCAGTACTTATATAAATCCTGTTACCGGCATTGCAGATAATGAATACTATGATATTGCACATAGTGCCGGTAGTGATCCTGCTACCATAACCTTAACATTGAATGGCGCTGTAACCGGTGGCACTGCTTCTGATTTCATTGTGGTGTCTCATTATAATTCAGGCACACCTGGTTGGGAAGATGCAGGTGGCAGTTTGGCGGGAAATTCAACTTCCGGTTCGATTACTTCCAATTCATTAACCAGTTTCAGCCCTTTCAGTTTTGGATTAAAACCTGGCGGTACGCTTCCACTGCATCTTATTTCATTTGATGCTGAAAATAGTAATGGGCTTGTAAAGCTAAAATGGAAAGCTTCCGATGAAATTGATGTAAACAAGTATGTAGTTGAAGAAAGTATTAATGGTAATTTGTTTGTTGAAACAGGTACTATCAATGCCAAAAATACGGGTGGTGTAAATCTATACAGTTTCTCAAGGCCCGTTGCTATTAACAGTAATTATTATTTCAGAATAAAAATTTTAAACAATAACGGAAAAATTGAATACAGCAATATTATCCTGGTGAAATTGGTTACCAGGCAGGTAACAATTTATCCAAATCCGGTTACAAATACACTTATTCTAAGCGGCTTAAATAGTGGTGGTACTATAAAAATTGTAAACATGACCGGACAAATAGTTTTACAGCAAAATACCACCGCTAATTCATTAAGTGTAGATGTTTCTGCTTTAAAGACTGGTATGCATGTTATTCAAATTTCCGGTGAAAACGAAAGTATTATTAATAAAATTTTTATTAAAGAATAAACTAAGTTATGTATGCCTGATTAAGGCTGCCATACAAAGCAATTAGACTCTTTTGTCAAATTAGCATCAATGAGTACAATCAGAAATATTTTCTTTTTTTTGATTTTTTGTTGTCATGATGCTTTCGGTGGTAATCTACAATCAGGTAAAATAAAAGAGCTCTTAAAAAAGAAATTTTAAAACAGGCTGGCTGGGCATTAACCCAGCAGCCTGTAACTGTTACTGAATCACAATGCGAACGGTCAGCGGGAGGGGTACATGATTTTTTTTCTGAAGGAGATTATTGGTGGCCCAACCCTGCAGACCCGAATGGTCCGTATATCCAGAAAGATGGGTTAACGAACCCGGATAATTTCACAGCACACCGAAAAGCAATGATACGGTTCAGCCAGGTAATAGGTTCTTTGACTTCGGCATATATTATTACTAAGGATGAAAAATATGTACAGCATGCAATGACTCATCTGAAAGCCTGGTTCATTGATGAAAAAACTTTCATGAATCCTTCTTTACTGTATGCGCAGGCTATAAAAGGAAAAGTAACGGGCAGAAGCGTTGGGATAATAGACATGATTCAAATGATGGAAGTAGCACAAGGGGTAAGAGTAATTGAAAAATCATCTTCGACCCATAAAAATGAGTTGCAAAAAATTAAGAACTGGTTTTCCGAATATTTAAAATGGGTGACAACACATCCTTATGGAGTAGAAGAAAGAGATGCGAAAAATAATCATGCAACCTGCTGGGTAATGCAGGTAGCTGTATTTGCAAAATTGGTGGGTGACCAAAAATTACTTGATGATTGTAAAATAAGGTTCAAGACTATTTTATTGCCCAACCAGATGAATAAAGAAGGTAACTTTCCGTTGGAACTAAAACGAACAAAACCATACGGATATTCTTTGTTTAATCTGGACGCCATGACGACTATCTGTCATGTTTTATTTTCTAAACAGGAAGATCTTTGGGATTTTAAACTGGAGGATGGAAGAACGACTAAAAATGCTGTCGATTTTTTATATCCGTTTGTTAAGCAAAAAGAAAGCTGGACCTACCCGCCAGATGTGATGTATTGGAATGATTGGCCGATAGCCCAGCCATTTCTAATTTTTGGATATTCAAAATATAAGAATAGAAGCTGGTTTAATACTTGGAAAAAGTTGGAGCATTTTCCTAAAACAGAAGAAGTAATAAGAAACCTTCCCGTAAGGAATCCATTAATCTGGATGGAAGAATAACCTTAAATAATATAAAAGTAAATGAAAAAAATATTTTTTATCCTATTTATTTTAAGTGCCTTTTGTGTAAAAGCACAGCAGCAATATACTACGGAAAAAAATATTCATTATTATTCAGATTCAATCAATAATAAGGATGTGTATATAAAAAGCCAGTGTGTTTTGGATATTTATTATCCGGAAAACGAGAAAAATTTTGCTACTATTGTCTGGTTTCATGGAGGTGGCCTTACAAGAGGGGAAAAACAAATACCCAAAGCCTTAATGAATAAAGACTATGCTGTAATTGGAGTAGAATACCGGTTATCACCTGCTGCCAAAGCGCCGGCATATATTGAAGATGCAGCAGCGGCAGTGGCTTGGGTGTTTAATAATATAAAAAAGTATGGAGGTAATACTAAGTTGATATTTTTATCCGGACACTCTGCAGGAGCTTATTTAAACCTGATGATAACATTGGATAAATCGTACCTAAAAAAGTATAACATAAACGCCGATAGTATAGCCGCTATCATTCCATTTAGCGGCCAGGCAATCACACATTTTGCCATCAGAAAAGAACAGGGTATAAAAAGTACACAGCCTGTAATTGATAAATATGCACCACTGTACTTTGTCCGGGAAGATGCACCACCCATGTTACTGATTACCGGCGACCGGGAACTTGAGTTACTCGGTCGTTATGAAGAGAATGCATATTTGTTGAGAATGATGAAATTGGCAGGTCATAAACGAACCCGGCTCTATGAATTGCAGGGGTTTGACCATGGCGGCATGGATGAACCGGCATTTCCATTGTTAGTAAGAGAAGTAGCTGCCATTTCAAAAGAAATTAAAGGATGGATTAAAAAATTTTAGCCTGAATAGTATTAAATAAACAATTTGCTTAAACAAGCTATATGAAAATAAAAGGACTTCGCTGGTGGATTTTAGGTTTAGTAGTACTGATTACTATTATCAATTACCTCGACAGGGGCACATTGAATTATATGTGGGTGGCCAATACCAAAATGAAATACCAGCTTGTAAATGAAGTTGCGGGGGAAAAACAACTTCCTTATGCCACTTATGATGCTTCAGGAAAAAAATATTCCTTGTTCAATGCAGACAGCAGTCTTAATGTTGTTGAAGAAAAAGAGGTTACTCAGCAGCCCGATAACAAAATACAATATATTAAAAAGGGTGGCATAGCTTATGAACTGGGGCTGGTTGATTTTAATGATCCCCAGTCAGTAGTAGATGATAAGTTAAAAAAATTATACTCTTATATCTACATGTTTTTCATGGTAGCTTACGGAATAAGCCAGTTAGTATCAGGCAAAGTCTATGATAAAATCGGAACGAGAAAAGGTTTTGTGATGAGTGCTTTAATCTGGGGCACCGCAGATATGCTTACTTCATTAGCAAGAGGTGTGGCGTCATTAAGTTTCTTCCGGGTATTACTTGGACTGGGTGAAGCCGGACCCTGGCCCGGAACGGTAAAATCAAATGCAGAATGGTTTCCGGTAAAAGAAAGGGCCCTGGCACAGGGCTTATTTGGTGCAGGTGGTTCCATTGGAAATATCCTGGCGCCCATTGTAATCTCTATGTTGTTTCTAGAGTTTGGCTGGCAAAAAACATTCATCATTGTTGGTTCATTGGGGATTTTATGGATTATTCCCTGGTTGATTCTTAATAAAAAGCAACCCAAAGAGCACCCTTGGATTACAGAGAAAGAAAAACAATTTATACTTGATGGCCAACCGGCGAAGAAAAACAGTGATGAAAAAGCAAAGTCATGGGGTGAATTACTGAGAGATAAAAAAAGTTATGCGGTGATACTGGGCCGGTTCTTCCTTGATCCGGTTTGGTGGATGTTTGTAGCATGGTTACCCATTTATCTCAGTAATAAATTTAAACTGGATATTAAACAGGTAGCATTTTCTGCCTGGGTTCCTTATGTGGGAGCCGCTATTGGTGCAATTGCCGGTGGCTGGTTTTCCGGGTACTTAATGCGCAAAGGAAAATTAGCTTCCATTGCAAGAAAAACAGCAATTATCACCGGGGCCTGTATTACATTACCTGCTATGATTCTTGCTGTCTATGCATCCACAGCATTGTCGGCTGTACTTATTATGAGTTTTGTGTTGGGTGGATTTCAATTTTCTATTGTTAATATTCAAACACTGCCCAGCGATTATCATGCAGGAAAAACAGTTGGTTCTTTAGCCGGATTGGGTGGTGCAGCTGCTGTAATGGGAACCATCGCTACCATGTTCCTGGTGCCCTATATAACTGCCGGGAATAACTGGACTCCGTTTTTTGTAATGGGGGCTTTGCTGGTGCCGCTTTCTATAGGAAGTGTTTTGTTTTTTGAAGCTAAAACTAAGGCCAGTTCATAATAAAATAGTAAGGCAACAAAACAGAAATTAATAAGCCACGGTAAAATGATTCTTTTGCCGGGAGAAATGTTGCTATAAATATTATCGTATTGAATGTCGGCTAATTAATAATTCGAAGTGCTTCATTGTAGTCCGAAGGACTTAAATTTGAATAGCCGCAGGCAAAGCCTGCGGAAAAAAGAGTAAGATTTCCATGCAACCACAAAGTGGTTGAATATGTTTTTGTACAACCCAACAAATTTCCTTCTGTAATTTCATATTCAACCCCAACGGGGTTGAGGTTTATTCATCTGTTCCATTTCCCGGGGCTTCACCCGGAGCTACTCAAAATGAAGCCTTTCAGTCTTTCGGCACCTCAATTTATTAATTAGCCTGAATGTCAGCATTCCTTAATTAAAGGAATTAATTTTGGTTTCCTATTAATGCTATGATATTATGGAAACATACCTTCAAAAGTTAGAAAAAGAAATAGAAGGACTTTTATTTTATAATAATACTCCCATTCACAATGCACAATTGATGGCATACTCTACTGATGCATCGGTGTACCAGGAAAAGCCACTGGCTGTTGCCATTCCAAAGAATACGGATGATATAAAAAAATTGATTGCATTTGCTACTAAACATAAAGCAACACTTATTCCCCGAGCTGCAGGAACATCATTAGCCGGACAAGTGGTGGGCAATGGGATAGTAGTTGATATCTCAAAATATTTTACAAAAATTCTGGTAGTAAATAAAGAAGAAAAATGGGTAAGGGTGCAGCCCGGTGTAATCCGTGACGAACTGAATTATTATTTAAAACCATTTGGGCTAATGTATGGTCCGGAAACTTCCACGGCCAACCGTGCCATGATTGGCGGAATGCTGGGCAATAACTCCTGCGGTTTACATAGTATTGTATGGGGAGCAGCAAGAGAACATGTATTAGAAGTTAAAGCATTGCTTAGTGATGGCTCAGAAGTTGTATTTAATGCTGAAGATATCAGAGAAACAAAAAAAGAACCATCATTTAAGGGAAAAATATTTTCTGAACTGGATACTTTACTTACTGATGAACATAATCAACAGTTAGTTCATTCTTCCTTCCCTGATCCAAAAGTACACCGGCGCAATTCCGGCTATGCATTAGACAGTTTATTGGCAATGCAGCCGTATAAAGAAAATGGTGAGCCATTCAATCTCTGCAAGTTGTTGGCAGGTTCTGAAGGTACACTGGCTTTCATCACTGAAATAAAAGCTAACCTTATTGAATTGCCACCAAATGAAATTGCTGTTGTTTGCATTCATTGCAGTTCCATTATAGAAGCAATGAAAGCAAATGTGGTGGCTATGAAGCATAAACCGATGGCTTCGGAACTGGTGGACAAATACATTATGGATTTTACCATCAATCATCCAGAATACAGCAAGAACCGTTTCTTTATTGAAGGCGATCCGGCTGCAATTCTTATGGTAGAGTTTATGGATAATGATGCAAAGGTTGTACAGGATAAAGCTGAGGCTCTTATCATCTCATTTAAACAAAATCAATTGGGTTTTGCATATCCTGTTTTATATAATGAAAGAACAAAAGCAGCATGGGATATACGTAAAGCCGGTTTAGGATTGCTCCGCAATATTATTGGTGATGCACAGCCTGTAAATCTTATTGAGGATTGTGCTGTTACCACCGACGACTTGCCCAACTATATTGCAGAACTGCAACAGGTATTAGTAAAACATAAAGTGAATGCTTCGTACTATGCTCATGCGGGTGCCGGCGAAGTACATGTGGAACCCATCATCAATTTAAAATCACCAGAAGGATTAACGACTTTCAGAAATATACTGGCCGATACCGTTGAATTAATAAAGAAATACAATGGTTCTCTATCCGGTGAACATGGTGACGGCAGGTTGCGTGGTGAATTTATTCCTTCAGTTGTTGGAGAAGAGACATATAAACTTTTTCAACAGGTAAAAAATATTTTTGATCCTAACCATATTTTTAATGCGGGAAAAATCACCGGCACTCCTGCAATGGATACGCATCTGAGGGTTCAGCAAAAACCGGCCGGAAAAAAAGTGGAGACCACATTCGATTTCTCTTCAACAGATGGTATACTGCGTTTGGCAGAAAAATGTTCCGGTTCAGGTGATTGTCGTAAGATGCCCATTTCCGGCGGAGTAATGTGTCCCAGCTATATGGCCACCCGACTGGAAAAAGACACAACCCGTGCAAGGGCAAATGTATTAAGACAATTTTTAAGTAATGAACTGGATGGAAAACCCTTTAATCATAAGGAGATAAAAGAAGTTATGGACTTATGCCTGAGTTGTAAAGGCTGTAAAACTGAATGTCCTTCGGGGGTGGATGTGGCAAAAATGAAAGCCGAGTTCCTGCAACAGTATTATGATAAAAATGGTGTGCCCTTCAGAGCCAATCTGATTGCGAATTTCAGCAAACAGATGAAACTGATTTCAAAATTCCCCTGGGCTTTCAACTGGTTTTATGGAGTAACTTTTTTCCGGAAAATGGCACATCGCATGGTTGGTTTCCATCCGGACAGATCAATGCCAAAATTGGCAAAGCAAACATTACTCTCATGGTACAGAGTACATAAAAAATCAAAAATCCAAAATCCAAATTCAAAATATGTTTACTTGTTCTGCGATGAGTTTACTAATTACAATGATGCAGTAATTGGTAAGAAAGCAATTCTCTTATTGGAGAAATTAGGTTTCGAAGTAATTATTCCAGATCATATTGAAAGCGGCCGCACTTATCTCTCAAAAGGGTTGGTAAAAAAAGCAAAACTAATTGCCAACAAAAACATTGAATTACTTGCAGGACTTATTACTCCTGAGACACCACTACTTGGTATAGAACCTTCTGGTATCTTAACTTTCAGGGATGAATACATCGACCTTGCCACACCCGAAAACCGGCCGAAAGCAAAAGTGATGGCAAAGGCTGCATTTACAATGGAAGAATTTTTGGCAAACCAATTCGATGCTGGCTTTATAGATCGCAATCTCTTTACAACCGAAAATAAAACAATTCATATTCACGGCCATTGTTACCAGAAGGCATTGTCATCACAGCAATTCAGCAAAACATGCCTGGAGATTCCGGTTAATTATAAAACCAATATTATTCCTTCCGGATGTTGTGGCATGGCCGGTGGTTTTGGATATGAGAAGGAACATTACGCCATTGCGCAGCAGGTTGGTGAGTTAGTGTTGTTCCCTGCAGTTAGAGCCGCTGGTGAAAATGAAATTGTTGTAGCAGCCGGTACCTCCTGCCGCCATCAAATAAAAGATGGAACACATAAAAAGGCACTGCATCCGGTAGAAGTGTTGTATGATGCGTTGCTAAAAAAGTAATACCAAATGGAAATACATTTTGGCCAAAAATTTAGTAAAAGATTTATCCAATTATGATACTGATGGGGTATAGCAGCCTGGTTTAAAAATTCAAACAAAAAAAGAGTAACCAGTTAGAATAACCAGCTACTCTTTTTCTACTCAGATTTTCATTAAGAAAACAACCCTTATTTCTAAAAACTATAGGAGAGCATGACGACCATACTTCGTCCTAAGGAATTCAACGGTAAAGTTGGCCTTATATAACGGCTCAGGTGTTCTTTATATGTTTCATTAAAAAGGTTATTAACTGCCACAGTAAGCTGCATATTCTTTAATGGCTCTGTTTTTACACCAATATCAACTGTGGTAAAATCTGCATTGGCTTTTTCACCAAAATCACCGGCTATCCGGTTTTGTTTAAATGAATATCTGACCAATGTATAGGGCAGAACTTTTCCTTTAACCATTTTCCCTTCCAGCCTGTACCGTAAATCTGCAGGTGCTATTTCCGGCAGAGGGTTTCCTGAACTGTTATTTTTTCCATAGGTATAGGCAAAAGTTAATTGTTGTTTTATAGCCGGATTCCATATTTGCTGCCAGCCAAATTCAAAACCATACAGGGTGGCCTTGTCTATATTGATATATTGCCTTACACCAGGTGCTCCAAACCGTGGAGCAATGGCAGGATTAATTTTTGAAGTGATGTAGTTTGTAATGATAGATGCAAATCCACTCCATTGCAAAAAGGTACGGGATGATTTGTATCCTGCAGTAATATCGACCTGGTTATTTGCTTCTGGTTTTAATTGCGGATTGCCCAGCATTTCATAAGGGTCCATACCTACCGGCAAAGAATTGATATATCTTTCAGATACAGATGCTGAACGGGTGCCACGGCCCAGCCATATACCTGTTTGCCAATTGTTATTCCATTGCCTGCTGATACCTGCACTCATGCTTGTATTGATATTGCTGTTATTTAGTTCGTTGTATTCTTTTTTAAATTTTGAAGAAGGATTTTTTGTTTCACCTTTTACAGCATCAATACGACCGGCCAAACTTATTTTAAACTTATTCATTAAGTAGTGCCATTCTCCAAACAACCCACTTCTTACTAAACTTCCATTTTGCCAAACGGTGTCAATAAAAACTTTTCCGGCATTAGGACCGGTTATCATTTTGCGTAATCGGTTGCCATCAATTTCTTCCTTTTTAAAATCGGCACCTGCAAAAATCTGGGATTTCTTTCTTGTTATGGTAAATTCTGTTCTACCGCCCCAGGTGCTGGTAGCAGCATCTGTGCTTGCTAATATACTGGCTGCACCAGGCCTTAATTTATTACCCATTTTGTGGTCAACAAAGGATGCATAAACTTGAGTATGCCAGTCTGTGTACCATGTATGGTTTCCTTTTCTTTTATACTGTGCCTGCAACATCCAGGTATCATCACTCAGTAAATCCATTGGCAATGTTGGAAAATCAGTAGTGCGGGCAAAATTTCTGGTGGCAGATAACTGTACGAGTTGGTTTTCCTTTACTTTATAATCAACTGTAAGCCCAGCAGAAGCCCTGCTAAACCGGGCCGGAATAATACTGTCATTACCATCTTTATAATTATGGCCTTTTGAAAAGGAGCCAATACCAGAAATAAATAATTTTTTTGTGCTGAATCCTGCCACACCTTCTGCTCTATACACTTCTCCGTTGCTTTCAAAACCTGTATTTATCCTTCCTGTTACTTTCAGTGTATCACTAAATTCAGGAGCCGGTGATTTGAAATTGATTACTGCTCCCATTGAAGGACCAAAGCGAAAACTGTGAGGGCCTTTCAAAATCTCAATTTGCTGGACCTGGCTTACCAACACCTGGCTACTGGTGGGGTCCATATGATTGGGACAGGCTGCCAGAGAGGTTAGAGCACCGTCAGTAACAATATTCAATTGATCATATTTCAGACCCCTGAAAACAGGATCGAAACCAAATGAACCACTCTTTCTTATTCCTGAAAACCCGGGAATTTGCTGCAACACCTGTGCTGCATCATGCTGTACCCAATCTCCATTGTCGAGTTTTATTTTTTCATCAGCAGATTTTCCTTTTACACTATAAATGGTAACAGGGTTTAGATAAACTGGTGAAAGAGGTGTCATTAGAATCTCTCCCTTTTCCGTCATTTTCTGTATATCTGCAATATTCAATATAATTGTTTCATAAGCAATATGGCTGATTGTCAGCTTCTCTATTGTACCCAGGACTAATATTTTACCATTTTGATCCGACAGGCTTATTTTTTTATCCTGGATAATACTTGCATTAGAAATGGGAGCCAGTATGTATTTATCTTTTAGTTGTATAGTTTGCTGTGCATTGGCCCACGCAGAGGTGGCCAAAAAAACAATTATGGCAAATTGTATGCGTATTAGTTTCATGTTTGAATGTTTATTCAAAACTCTTCCATTTAATAAAAGAGTTGTTACTGTGCCTGCAGTAGCAAAACACAGTTTCATATAATAAATTTGTTTTTATTCCTACCAGGGAGATGCTTTTCTTTCCGGTTTTTTTCTGTGGGTATTTCATGGCAGCATATGCCGGAGTATTCCCGTTTTAACCGGAATGAAAAAATTTCAATAGTTAATGGAGAAATCTATTATGAAAATTGCGGAGGATGAAACACACCTGCCAGGAATCCGGGAGAAAAAACAAGATTTTGATTTCCTAATCCTTTTTTTGAGTCAGAATTATCATTAATGGTATGTATAGTTGCCGTGGCAGGCTCTTTATACATAAAAATTTCTTTTATTTCTCCTTTCCGCTCTGGGTATTCCTGGTCCTTTTTTTCTTCTTTCTTTAATTTTTTCATCAGCTGGCATTGCCCGTTACATTTTAGCTGTGGCCTGTATTTATTAACGCAGTTTTTAAGGTATGCCTGTTTATTGATATAATAGCTGGCAATAATAAATTGGTTACTGAATAGCTGAATCAGGAATGCAACAAGTAGTACAATAGAAGCAATTTTTTTATATAGTTCTATACCTTTCACCCGGGCAAAAATATTCTTTTATAGGTAAAGCTGGTGACTTATGTTTTTTATTTGTTTTATACAGAAACCTGTACCCGGTAAGCTATACATTAAAGTAATTTCAATATGAAATTTCAAAGGCAGGGGTTATTCCAAAAAAAGTTTGAAAAAAATTGAAAACCTAAGTAAGAAACACCCCGGTATTTAATAAAACAATACCATGGTGGATTTTTATCAGTTCAAATTTTGCAGGGTAACATTCTTTTAATTTATTCTGAACAGATTTTTTATGCTATCGTTTGCGTAATAATATTAGCGAAAATGGTTGTAATATTAGCACCGATAAAAAATTACTTTTATCGTAGCCATTATTAATAAGCCACTTTATGTTGAAATCCGTTTTGTCTGCTTTCGGAATAAATGAAAGGAAGCTGATTGTTGAACCTTTTGGAAACGGACTGATTAATAATACCTGGAAGATTACCACTTCGGATAATATATATATTCTTCAACGGGTTAATCAACTTGTATTTAATAGCCCGGTAAAAATTTCAACAAATATCAATCTTATTGCAGCATTTCTTAAGGAACATTTTTCGCAATACCTGTTTGTGGCAGCATTACCGGCATTGAATGGTGAGACGCTGGTTTATGACGAGGGAAAAGGATATTTCCGTTTATTTCCATTTATACAGGGTTCGCATACGATAGATGTTGTGGATACACCTGAACAAGCCTATGAAGCAGCAAAACAATTTGGACAATTTACCAAACTGCTTGCAGGTTTTGATGCAGGGTTGTTGTATGATACTATACCATCATTTCATGATCTTTCTTTAAGATATCAACAGTTTATTGATGCACTGGAAAAGGGAAATCAGCAAAGGGTTCATCAATCAGAACAACTGATCCTGAAAATAAAGGACTGGTCATTTATAGTTAGAAAACATGAAGAAATAAAAGTAAATCCAGCCTTTAAAAGCCGAGTTACGCATCATGATACTAAAATAAGCAATGTGTTATTTGACGATAATAATAAAGCATTATGCGTAATTGACCTGGACACTATTATGCCCGGATATTTTATCAGCGATGTTGGAGATATGATGCGTACTTATCTTTCACCGGTAAGCGAAGAAGAAAAGGATTTTTCAAAGATTGAAATAAGAGAAGCATATTATAAAGCAATTGCAGATGGTTATTATGGTGAGATGAAAAATGAGTTGACTGATACGGAAAAAGAACATTTTTTTTATGCCGGTACATTTATGATTTATATGCAGGCAATCCGGTTTCTGACGGATTATATAAATAATGATATTTATTACGGCGCAAAATACCCGGAACACAATTTTGATAGGGCAGGTAACCAGGTTGCCATGCTGGAAAAGTTCTTTAAAAAGCAACCGGTGTTGGAAAATTATCTAGAAAAGGCAATGAAAGAATAGGATACCGCACAATTCCTTCCGTTTAATATGCCGCTGCTCGTCGTTTGAATAGAATTAATTGCCATTCATCCTTTTTAAAGGAAGTATGTATTCACAGAAGATGGTTAACCTTAACTTTGACCAACTTTTTAAAAAAATATAATATATGAAGTCGTCATTTAAAAAATGGGTTATCGTTTTTGTGGCATTTTTCTGCTACACTGCTGTTTCTGCCCAGGTTGTTGCAAAAGCAGATTCAACAAAACCCGGACCCGGTGCAAAGCCGCCGGCAACAGGTCCAAAACCTTATGCTGAAGTAATAACTGCCAAGGCAAAAACTGACAATGGACTTTTTAAAGTTCACAAAATTGAGGACAAATATTTTTATGAAATTCCTGATTCGCTTTTAAAAAGAGAAATACTTGTTATTAACAGGGTTTCAAAAGCACCATCTGGTACCCGCACTGGGGCATTAAGTTATGCCGGTGACCAGGTAGGACAGAATGTTGTCTGGTTTGAAAAAGGGCCAAACAATAAACTGTTTCTCCGTACCATCTCTTTTGCTGAGTATGCAAAAGATTCCACTTCTCCCATGTTCACTTCTTTAAGCAATTCCAATATTCAACCAATAGCTGCATCTTTTGATATTAAAGCTTTTTCAAAAGATTCGGCCGGAAGTGTAATAGACATGACAGATTTTATTAATGGGGATAATGATGTGCTCTATTTAAACAGCGGCGTAAAAAGTGCCGCAAGGGTAGGACCTGTTCAGACAGATAAATCCTATATAGTTGAGGTAAAATCATTTCCTATAAATGTAGAAGTGGTGGCCGTAAAAACCTATGCAAGAGCTGCTACTCCCGGTGCTACCGTCGGCATGGGTTCGCAGGGTGGTAATATAACAATGGAATTAAACAGCTCAATGGTGTTATTACCAAAATCACCGATGCAGGCAAGGTATTTTGACCAACGGGTTGGATACTTCGCAGTTGGCTATACTGACTTTGATTTAAATCCCCAGGGGATAAAAAATATTTCCATGATCAAACGCTGGAGGTTGGAGCCAAAAGAAGAGGATATGGAAAAATACAAAAGAGGGGAACTGGTAGAGCCAAAAAAACCAATCATATTTTATATAGACCCTGCCACACCTGCCAAATGGATACCCTATCTTATGCAGGGAGTCAGCGACTGGCAAACGGCTTTTGAAAAAGCAGGATTTAAAAATGCAATTTTTGGAAAAAGGGCCCCAACCAAAGAAGAAAATCCCGAATGGAGTCTGGAAGATGCCCGCTATTCAGCCATTGTTTACAAACCATCCACTATTCCCAATGCAAGTGGTCCGAGTATTTCAGATCCACGCAGTGGAGAAATAATGGAAAGCCATATCAACTGGTATCATAATGTAATGCTGATACTGCGCAACTGGTATATGATACAAGCCGGGCCTAATGATGCCCGTGCAAGAAAAATGATATTTGATGATGAATTGATGGGACAATTAATCCGTTTTGTATCATCACATGAAGTTGGACATACACTTGGCCTTCGTCATAATTTTGGTTCCAGCTCAACTGTTCCCGTAGAGAATCTCCGGAACAAAGCATGGGTAGAAGCTAACGGACATACACCTTCCATTATGGACTATGCACGGTTCAACTATGTAGCACAACCGGAAGATAATATCAGCGATAAAGGAATCTTTCCAAAAATTGGTGATTATGATGACTGGGCTATTGAATGGGGTTACCGCAGGTTTTTGCAATACAAAAGTCCGGATGAAGAAAAAGCGCAACTCAACAAATGGGTAATAGAAAAATTAAAGAACAAACGCCTTTGGTTTGGTGATGGCGAAACAAACAGGGATGATCCCCGCAACCTTACAGAGCAGGTAGGTGATGATGCCATAAAAGGCAGCTTCTATGGAATAAAAAACCTGCAGCGGATTGTACCCAACCTGATGGAGTGGACAAAAGAGCCCAATGAAACATATGATGGATTAAGTACTATGTATAATGAAGTGCTTTCTCAGTTCAACCGGTATAATAATCATGTAGTGAGTTTGGTAGGTGGAAATATGAAAACACCAAAAACAGTAGAAGAGTCAGGACCTGTTTTTGAATTGGTGCCGGAGGCAAAACAAAGAGAAGCGGTAGAGCACCTCAATAAAAATTTATTCACCACACCCACCTGGATAATTAGTCAGCCAATACTGGATAAAATTGGCGGCAGTGCCCTTCCAAAAATTGGTGTATTGCAGGATGGAATATTAAGTAGTTTATTAAATACACAAACCCTAAGCGAACTGGTAGATGCAGAAGCAGCCGTTGGTAATAAAGCATACCAGGTAATAGAATTACTAACCGACCTGAAAAAAGGAATATGGACAGAATTATCAGCCCGCAAGCCGATAGACATCTATCGCAGGCAGTTACAGAAATCGTATGTTTCTAAGATAGATGCAATATTAAATCCTCCGGCTGTTTCATCCGGTAGCGAGATGGCATTTTTCTTTTCAGGTGGTGCGCAGACAGATGCCGACAAAGTAGATGTAAAGAGTACATTGAGAGCACACCTGCAAACACTCAGATCAGAAGTTAATGCAACAACTGCCGGCACATCAGACCAGATGACAAAAATTCACCTGCAGGATATTGGCCGCAGAATAGAAAACGCATTGAATCCTAAGAAATAATTTTTAAAAAGATATGAATAGTGAATATTCATAAATAGGTTGCAGTATAAAAATAAGTCCCGGTCGCCTCAGGCAACCGGGACTTATTTTTAATAAGAAACTACTTATAGTTTTCTGTACAAATACAAGTATCCGATTGTTTCCTCTGCTGTAGTAAAGAAAGGCTGTGCGTCCGGGTAGTATCGGCCCCCTTTTTTTACTACAATTGCCGTTCCTGCATCTACTCCTCCCTGTACAATAAACTCCCTTCCTGTCCATACACTTACCGCCGGATAACCATTGGTTAATGGTTGGTTAGTAGTGCTGATAGGTGTCCAGGAATCGTTTGTAGGATTATAAATACTCCCATTCCCAGATAATGTAACGTTATATTCACCCCAGATAATCATTTTTGTACCCGTCCATGCTGCAAAAGGAAATGGTCTTGGTGAGGGGGCATTAACTGTAGAAACAGCCACCCAGTTGTCAGTTGAAGGATTGTACCTGCCGCCGCTATTCAGGAATCCCGCATTATTGCCACCCCAAATAATCATCTCTGAGCCTGTCCATACTGCCGTATGTCTGTTTCTTTTAACCGGTGTATTGGTGATAGTTATGGTTGTCCATGTATTGGTAAACGGATTATACTTTGCACCTGTTTGCAATTGGTCGGTGCTGTTGTTTCCTCCCCAAATAATCATTTCTGTTCCAGTCCATATAGCTGTATGGTCACATCTGATGGAGGGGGCATTGCTGCTGGTAATAGGAGTCCATATATCCGTTACCGGGTTATATTTTGCACCATCATTATAAAAATTAGTATTTGCTAAATCTCTCCCTCCCCAAACAATCATTTCCGTACCCGTCCACAGTACGGTTTCAAGTACTCTGGCAGAAGGTGCTCCTGTGGAAGAAATATTCGTCCAGATATCTATCGCCGGATCATATTTCCCTCCATTATTATATACAGTTGGGTATGCAATTCCACCCCAGATAATCATTTGCGTTCCTGTCCATATTGCTTTTTGTGTATTTCTGGCCTGTGGTGCATTAGTTACAGAAATATTTTTCCATGCATTTGAAACAGGATTATAACGGGATCCTGTATTTAAGTTCGTATTACTGCCATCAGCCCCACCCCAGATAATCATTTCAGTGCCTGTCCAAACGGCTGAATGAGAAGCCCTGGACTCAGGGTCTTCGGCCACCAATGTGGCGGTGGGTAGCCAGCTATCTGCTGCCACGCCTGTTACATCTGTAAGCCGCGGCTGGTCTTTGATTGTACTTACATATTTAAATCCGGTATTTTCTAATTCTGCATTTGGGTAAGTAAGGCTCACTACAAGTGTGCCAACCGGTAATTGATCAAAACGATTCCAGCTACTTCCATTATAGCCTTCAAACCTATTGTTGGTATATCGGATGCTACCAGCCAGGTTTGTAACGGTGTTACCGATTTTAATACCCCCGCCAATTTCCAGTTGTTGCCCGGGGTTAGTAGTACCAATGCCTACATTGCCATTGTTCATAATCGTCAGCCGTGGCAGGTTACCGGTGGTAAGATGAACTTTCCCTGTAAGGTTACTGCCATAAGTTCCAAAGTCAACATCTTCAGCATTGCCGGCATAAGAACCGATATAGCCACGGTTTATATTGTTTTCTGCCAGGGTGATCCACATCTGATTGCCTCCGCTAAAGATGGCCATATTGTTATCTGTGGTAACAATATGCAGCTTGGTAGAAGGTGTTGGTGTGCCAATACCCACATTCTGTGCTGTTGCATCCAAAATAAAAGAAAGGGTTGCCGCAAGAAGAAAACCTTTATTCATATAAGACGATTTTACCCGAATATATGATAAATAAAAGTTTTTTAGTAACACCGTACCGGTGAAGTCAATGCCTTGAAAAAAATTGACTGTTACAGCAGTCTGTTGCTGATGGTTTTTGCTAACGCTTCGATTTTAAAAATTAAAGTGATACTTTTTGAATATTTTTTTGGTGGCTTTCAATTTCAAGATGCTGCTGATTACCTCATGCTCTACGAAATTTACAGTTTCGCAGTTCCATATTATGGCTTTCAGCCATAGTAAATTTTTGCAAAAAAAATGTCATATCTATTCTTAACTAGATTAGGGATCAAGTCCGGTATAATAATCATTCCGAATCAGCATCAATTTTCCCAACATCGCCCTAATTTATTTTACCAAATATTACCTTGCCACTATTGCCAGCATAATTAGGGGAACTATTTAAAAATCTTTTAGTGGAGGCATCTATTGAAGTAGAATTGCCAAACTGGTCATTAGAGGCACCGAAGGGGTCAATTACATATTGCAATTTTTGCCATCCTAAGCCAACCCTTAGATAAATACTTGTCGAACCCTGGTTTACATTGGTACCAACATCATCATTTGGAGTCCCCACAATGGCATAGTTTTCGGACAGGAATACGCTGTATCCAAAATTATCACTGATAGCTCCGGCTACATCGGATATTTTTTGCATCAATACCCAGTTAGTGCCATTGAATTGAAAAATACTTGCCGAACCCTGGTTTGCATTGGCGCCAACATCATCATAATAAGCCCCCACAATAACATAGTTGCCAGAGATGGATACGCTGTTTCCAAAATAATCGCTGGCAGCGCCTGTGGCATCGGTTATTTTTTGCACCAATACCCAGTTTGAACCATTGTAATGAAAAATGATTGCTGAACCCTGGTCTGCTGTGGCACCTACATCATCAGTTGAAGCCCCTGCTATGGCATAGTTGCCAGAAATAGATACGCTGTATCCGAGCTGATCAAAGGCAGCACCGGCAGCATCGGTTATTTTTTCCATCAATACCCAGTTAGTGCCATTGAATTGATAGATACTTGCCGAACCTTGGTTTGTATTGGTACCCACATCATCTGTATAAGCCCCTGCAATGGCATAGTTGCCGGAAATAGAAACGCCGATTCCAAAATTATCATCAGCAGCACCGGTGGCATCGGTTATTTTTTCCATCAATACCCAGTTAGTGCCATTGTATTGATAAATACTTACCGAACCCTGGTTTACATTGGCACCCACATCATCACTTGGAGTCCCCACAATGGCATAGTTACCGCAGATGGAAACGCTGTATCCAAATAAATCACCGGCCTCGCCGGTTTCATCGGTTAATTTTTGCATCAATAACCAGTTTGTTCCATTATATTGAAAAAAACTTGCCGAGCCCTGGTCGGCATTTACCCCCACATCATCTTTATAAGCCCCTGCTATGGCATAGTTACCAGAGATGGATACGCTGTTTCCAAACCCATCGTTAGCAGCACCAGTGGCATCGGCTACAGGATTGTATTCGCTGATATTATTAACACTGCAATCGCCCCATGCTCCAAAACCTACACCTCCATTTGCGGAGCTTGCTGCAATCCAGTTTGCATTGCCTTCGTCATCGCTGGTTAAAATTTTACCAACTCCGGCATTGGGGATAAGTTTTACTGCATTGGGAATTAGTGTATCTGCTTTTATATTGCCTGCCACATGAAGTTTTTGTAGCGGAACTGTAGTGCCTATACCTACATTTTGTGCTTCACTATTATTATTAACAAGAACAACATAAATTACCAGGAGCAACTTTTTCATAAAAAACAATTTTATGTAAAGAACTTTTAAGCCATAGTAATTTAAGTAATCTGTTAATTGAAAAAAATGAGTTTAATCAGGAAGTCAACAATATCACTTTTAAGAACAACTTATCAGACTTCTCTGAAACATTCAGAACTGAAAAACTTGCAAGTTTCGCAGTTCCATAGTATTGCTTTCATCCATAGAAAATTAGTACACTTTGAAAAAGATGCCGGGTCAAGCCCGGCATGACACCGCTTCGTAGTATCAGCCTTTACTATTCCTGAGTCTATAGACCTATCTCAGCTCTGCGGAAACTTGCAGTTTCGCAGTTCTATGTCAAGGCTTTTAGCCTGAGATCATAAACACAACTAAAAAACGATATGTTGAGAATGCAAAAACTTTTTACCAGTAATAGATTTTTTACCGGCACTAAACCTCAACCAGTCTTTTATCCCTTTCACTATCTGTGCTGCCACTTTTGCCCGAAACTCAGAATTCATAATTAATTTTTCGTCTTCTTTATTACTTAAGAAAGCTACCTCTACCAGGCAATTGGGATATTCGGTTGGGCCATTTAAAGAAAAATTAAAACTGCCTATATTTCCAAAATCATTCAATCCTATCTCTACCAAGCGACCCAGTATAAATTTTGTAAGTGGACGAAACCCGATATAACGATAATAAGTACTTACTCCTCTAATACTGTCTTTTGATGATGAATTTAAATGAATACTGATCAGAAAATCCGGGTCCTCGTTTTTAAGCAACGCTAATCTTTCTGTCATACTTAATGTCGTGTCGGTGGCCCTTGTCATAAACACATTTGCCTTATTACTCAGCAATTCTTTTTCGAGTTGCTTTGCAATAAGCAGGTTATAATCTTTTTCCTGAATAGCTGTAGAAATTCCGATTGCCCCTTTATTGTCACCACCATGTCCGGCATCTATTGCTATTTTTAATTTCCCCAGCTTAAGAGACTCCGGTTGTCTTTTAATTCTTATTACCAGCTTCTTGTCTTTGTAATAAATTGAATAACCCCAATGTTGCTCATGTTTAAGTTCCATGGTAACCCTGAAAACATCATCCTCTGTTTGTTCATGAAAAACATTCACTATTTCCCTGGCAGAAGAACGTTGTGTTATCCAATTGGTATTGCTGGTGACACCGTAAATATCTACTACAATTTTGGAGGGGTTGATTTGCTGCATACTCCGGTATGGCAGTTTTTCATCAAGAGAAATTGATAGGTAGTCAAATTTATCATCCCCATTAACCATCCAGCTACTGGTGAGATAATATGGTTGCAGCTTTGTTTTATCCAGCTTAAAATTACTTTTAGGAAGCCAGGCAAAATGGTGATTGGATAATTGCACTTTATAATTAGTAATTGTACTATCCACCACTTTTACTACTATTCCGGTATCTAAAAAAGTAATCTTTGCACCTCCAAGTCTGTCATAACCAAGACCATATTCAAGGTAAGGCAGATTCCCTGTAGTTTTTCCCATAAAGTATTTTCCCTGAATAACCTGTGCCCTTGCAACAAATGTTATCAGCCATATTATAAGTGCAGCTCGTATCATTACAGAAAGGTAATTATATTTTTTCCGATTATTCATGACGTATATGTACGAAAACACATTACGGTTTTACTCTATTTTCTTACATTTCAGTTATTGCATACACCTGTTATAAAATTGTGTCGTTATTATTGTAGTCAGATTTTGCCACCAGGCAGAAAATGAAAATTCGTTATCCTTAGAAAAAACCAAAATTGTATGACCTGGAATAATATTATGGGCTACATCTCCACCTTTGCCCTTTTTATGCCGGTTTTGTTTATCCTTCTTTTCCGATTAGGAACTTACAGAAGTTTTCCGGTATTACTTTTTTACTATACCTCCGTGCTGGTTTATAATATACTGACACAAGGATATATTAAAGCCGATAAAGATATTATCAACAACTGGGGAATGATTAATAACCTGCTGGATGCACCACTTATGTTATACTTTCTTACCTATCTCAGTACTTCAAAAACAATGTTTCGCCGGATGAAGATTGTAATATTGTCCTATATTTTATTTGAACTCTTAATATTGCTGGTTAATGGTTTGAATGTAAATACAATTATCATTACGCTGGCTCCGGGAATTGCGTTGGTAGTGTCTTATTGCCTGTTCTTTTTTAACCGGTATGCAAAACAAGCTGTCATGCACCACAAAGCAACCGGCAAAGCAATAATTGCATCATCCCTGCTTTTTGCTTATGGTTGTTATACCTTTTTATACCTGATGTATTATATTTTTAAAGCACACCTTAACAGTAATAATAAACCAGACCCGCAATACCTGAACGACACTTTTCTTATTTATTTTATGGTAACCACTTTTTCCTCCATATTAATTTCTGCAGGTATTATAATGGAGAGTAAGCGAATTCATAAACTAAAGGAATTGAAGGTAACCAGGAAGGAACTTGCTACAATATATACTGAAACAAGAAGAACCGCCCCTTTCAGGAAAGTTCTTCTTGATTTTGATAAAGAACACTGGAACTAAAAACAATACTTGCCTTCCGCAATCATTTTATCAGCAATTCTTCTCCTGGCCTCTTTGCTGTTGAACGGTTCCGCTTTAGTAAATCGTTTTAATCCCATCAATATCATTCGTTGTTCATCACCTTCGGCAAATGAATTAACCGCATCTTTTCCTGACTTATTGATTCTGTCCGCTGCATCATATAGGTAAGTTCTCATTATATCAAGATGTCGCTGGCAAAACTCAACACCTTTCTGTTCTGCCATCTTCATCACCCTCAGCAATACACTTTCCGCATTAAATGTTTCTATTGCCATATCGGCAATATTCATCAGTACTTCCTGTTCATTCTCCACTTTCATCATCAACTTTTGTACGGCAGCGCCGGAAGTCATTAAAATTGCCTTTTTAAAATTATTTACCAGTTTTTTCTCTGCTGCAAACGGCGTTTCATCATCAGAACCAAAATCCGGAATACTCATTAATTCTTTTTGCACTGCCATTGCCGGACCCATCAGGTCTAATCTTCCGCCCATTGCTCTTTTTAAAGTCATATCTAATGTAAGCAACCTGTTAATTTCATTCGTTCCTTCAAAAATCCGGTTGATGCGGCTGTCACGATAGGCTCTTGAAATATTATATTCTCCACTAAATCCATTACCACCATGAATCTGTACACCTTCATCCACTACATAATCCAGTACTTCGCTGCCATATACTTTCAGCATAGCACATTCAATTGCATATTCTTCAGCAGCACCAAGTAATGATTCGCTTTCGGGCTTTCCGGAAGACCTTAGTTCATGTTCCTTATCATCTACCCATTTGGCAGTACGATACAAGGAAGATTCTCCAACAAAAACCCTGATGGCCATTTCTGCTAACTTATGTTTAATGGCACCAAAATTTGCAATGGGCTGTTTGAACTGCTCTCTTGTTTTTGCATATTCTACTGTGTGACTTACCGTACGCCTTGCTCCTCCTAATACAGCAGCACATAATTTAAGGCGACCAATATTTAAAATATTGAAAGCTATTCTATGTCCTTTCCCAATTTCACCTAATAAATTGTCAACCGGAACTTTACAATCCTGGAAGTAAAGCTGCACGGTGGAAGAACCTTTAATACCCATTTTTTGTTCTTCGGGTCCTTGTGTAAATCCTTCTGTTCCTCTGTCCACAATAAATCCGGTAAACCCCGACTTACCTGC
>JBARSW010000151.1:0-2080 GCA_049644925.1 Chitinophagaceae bacterium
ATGGATTATACAATTCATTTTTCACTGCATCCATTGCCTGCTGGAATTATTGGTTCAGTAAAATTATTGATACGATGAGAGTTCTGATTAAACATATGACCTGCTCTCTTTTGTTGCTTTGTACAGTATTGTTATATGCACAGCCACCAAAAGACTTTAATGTGGTCTGGACAACACAAAGCAATAACGCTTCCGAATCCATGCCCTGCGGTGGCGGCGATATTGGCATGAATGTATGGGTGGAGAATGGGGAACTGTTGATCTATGTAGCCCGAAGTGGAAACTTTGATGAGAACAATGCTCTTTTCAAAACAGGAAGGATACGGCTAAAATTATTCCCCAATGTTTTTGAGGGAAATTCATTCAAACAAGAGTTGCATTTAAATGAAGGCTATGTAGCGGTAGAAGGAGAATATAATGGAGTAAAAGCAACTGTAAAAATATGGGCTGATGTATTCAATCCGGTTGCACATATTGATATCAGCAGTAATAAAAAAATTGCAGTAGAAGCCTCTTATGAAAGCTGGCGATACAAGGACAGAGTAATAAAAGCAAGGGAAAATTTTGCCAACTCCTGGAAATGGGCTGCACCTAAGAACAATGTCTATAAAAAAGATGTGATTGATTTTAATGAAAAAGAAGTTCTGTTCTATCACCATAATACTATCAAAACTATTTTTGATGTTACAGTAGCACAGCAGGCAATGGATGCAGTGAAAAATGAATTGTATAATCCATTAAAACAACTGGCATTCGGTGGTTCATTCAGCGGCAAAAACTTTTCTCCTGCTGGTACATATAATGGCGTTTATGTAAACACAGATTATAAAGGCTGGAAACTGAAGAGCAATAATACTGCTAAGCAACATTCATTAAATCTATATCTGCACAATGCACAAGTGGCAGACATAAAAACATGGAAACAATCTTTGGATTCGCTGGAAAAGAAAGTTGCTACAGATAAAAATGGATTTTCCAAAACACAGCTATGGTGGCAACAATTCTGGGACAGAAGTTTTATCAATATTGATGAGAGTAAAAAAGGTAGCAAGTCGTGGGAAGTTGGTCGTAATTATCAACTCTTTCGATACATGCTAGCTTGCAATGCACATAGCGCATGGCCAACTAAATTTAATGGCGGTTTATTAACTGTTGACCCAGTTTACACAGATAAAAATGAACTGACACCTGATTACCGCAACTGGGGCGGCGGTTTGCATACCATGCAAAACCAAAGGCTTGTATATTTCCCAATGATAAAAAGTGGCGATTGGGATATGCTGCAACCACAACTGGAATTTTATATGCGGATTTTGAAAAATGCAGAATTACGTTGCAAAGTATATTGGAATCATGGAGGTGCCTGCTTTACCGAGCAGATGGAGAATTATGGATTACCCAATTATGCTGAATATGGACAAAATCGTCCTGCTGATTTTGACAAGGGTTTGGAATATAATGCATGGTTAGAATATCAATGGGACACCGTATTTGAATTTTGTCTGATGATGCTGGATGAAGCATTGTTTACGGGCAAAGATATTGAAGATAGAGTCCCATTTATAGAGAGTTGTTTGCGGTTCTTTGATGAGCATTATCAATACCTGGCAAAGCAAAGAGGGAGTAAAGCATTGGATGGAAACGGACAATTGGTCCTATATCCGGGAAGTGCTGCAGAGACATTTAAGATGGCTTATAATTCTACTTCAACTCTTACTGCTTTATGGACTATTACGGTAAGATTAATGGCATTGAATTATTCTTACTTAGGTAAAGATGGCCACGGTGTACCAAACGGGTCTGATTCAAGTAGAAATAAAAGAATCGATTATCTCACCGATTTATTTTTACGGATTCCTCCTCCTATCAGTTATCAATCTTTTAATGGCCATGTTACAATTGCTCCTGCAAAATTATGGGAACGTATCAACAATACAGAGTCACCGCAACTGTACCCTGTTTTTCCATGGGGAATATATGGTGTGGGCAAGCCCGGTTTGGATACCGCACTTAATACATGGAACTATGATACCAGTGTAATAAAATTCAGAAGTCATATTGGATGGAAGCAGGATAATAT
>JBARSW010000152.1:0-2933 GCA_049644925.1 Chitinophagaceae bacterium
GAACTGCTTGAATTCAGGCTTCGTTTTCTGAATGACTTTGTAGATTATTTTGTTATTGCCGAAAGCAATGTCACTTTTAATGGCAAAAACAAACCTTATAATTATGAAGCAGTCAAAGAAAAATTTAAAGAGTGGCATCATAAAATCATATATATACCAGTAAAGCAATCAACAGAAGGTCAGGTGTTTGAAAATGATACAAAATATAACCCTGGCAGTACTGCCTGGCAATTTGAAAATGAACAAAGAAATGCACTTATCGGAGCCGCTCCTTATATGAGTGATGATGACATGGTAATAGTAAGCGACCTGGATGAAATACCCGATCCACGTATCCTGAAAAATCTGAAAATACCTGAAGAGCCGTGTGCTTTCTCACTCCTTTTTCATTATTACTTTTTCAATTGCCAGAATGTTGGGGACCAAAGCAGGTGGTGGCAGGGAACTATTGTTTCCTCTGCAAAACAGTTTAAAGAAATAACCCCGCAAGGATTACGTAATAACAGAGATGTTTATAAATCAATTAGCAGAGGTGGATGGCATTTTTCTTTTTTGGGTGGGGCAAACGAAATTAAATACAAGATTGAATCATATTCACATACGGAGTATAACAAAGAAGAGTATGTGAATGAAAACCATATTTCAGCATCAATAAAAGAGGGAAAAGATCTATTGAAAAGAGAAGGCGTTGTGTTTAAATATATGCCGCTTAGCTATTACCCCGCCCGTCTTCAAAAATTTATGAAAATGTTCCCTTCGTTCCTTCATTTAAAAAGGACTAACTTCTTTATTGATTTATATTATTTCATCCGGAGAATAACTAAAGGAAATATTTGATTTTGTCTGATAATAACGATACTCAACCACTTGTTTCTATTGCCATTTGCACTTACAATGGCGGTTTATTTTTAAGGGAACAATTAGACAGTATCATTCATCAAACATATAAGCAACTCGAGATTGTAATAGTGGATGATGGTTCCACAGATAATACAACAGAAATTATAGAAGTATACAGGCAGCAGGATTCCCGCATACAATTTTTTCAGAATGAAAAGAACCTGGGTTATAATAAGAATTTTGAAAAAGCCTGCCAGCTATGTACCGGTAATTATATTGCTATCAGCGACCAGGATGATATCTGGGAAATGAAAAAGATTGAAACAATAATGAATGCATGGCCGGCAGGTTCCTTGTATGTGTATTCACTTTCCGGCAATTTTTCGGGCAATGATTTTGTTGGCAGAACTCCTGCACCTAAAGTTCGCTATACTGACATTGACGATATACATAAGCTGGTGTTCAATAGTCCCGTACACGGACATGCCTGTATGTTTAAAAAAGAATTATTAGCTTATTGCATACCTTTCCCTGAAAATATTTTTTACGACTGGTGGATGAGTATGCATGCAGCCGCTATCGGCGTTATTGGCTGTATTCCTGAAACGCTTACCTGGCACAGGGTACATGAAAAAAACAGCTCCCGATTATTGATGGAAATAAAAAACCAGGAAGAAAAAGACAGGCAGCTTAGGGAACAAATGATAAATTTTATAGAAACCTTTTGCAACTCAACCAATAAAGCCATTACTCAGAAAGAGTCGTTATTAAAATATTCAAGTCTGTTGAAAAATATGAACGGCAGAAAATTCTCTCTTGCTATGTTCTTATATGTTTTTAAGAGAAGAAAATTAATTTTTCATTACAAAAGAAAAAAACCTTTTCTTTTTATATCAGAGTTGAAACATGCCTTTAAAATGGCAAAGAGAGGATTGTTGTAAAAAAATCAGGAAGTCTTATCAGTATTATTATTCTTCCACCACCTGAATCCGATATAACCTACGATAGCAAAAGGTGCAAACGCAAGATAAAGGATGCCGCTGTTCATTCCTGCCGCAGGCTTCTCTCCAAGTTGTTGCGCCGTTCTTGTACAAATGGAACATTGTGCAGATACACTTGTTATGGCAGATAAAAACACCAGGAAAGTAAAAACAAATATCAAAGCCGCTTTATTCATGCTGATCACCTTTTTACAAATGTAGGAGGGTTTTGCTTATTTTTTTAGATTTAATAGCTCTGTTGCAATTTTTTGAAATCTTTCGCCCCAGCGCTGCCAGTTAAGCTGCTCTTCGTAATGTTTCCGGCTGCTTTCTTTAAGCTTGGCTAATACGTCCTTATTGGCTGAAAGCCACTCCAGTATGTTTGCAAATTCTGAGGCATTTGCCTGCTCCGGAAGCGTAAAGCCATTCACACTTTCCTTTATATAATTAGTTACACCTCCTGTATCGGTAGCAAGCGATGGAATACCATAAGCTGAAGCTTCACTAAAAACAACACCGGCACACTCTGCACGGGTTGGCAAAAAGAGAACAATTGTTTCCAGAAAAATTTTATGTAATTGCTGAAAATCTTCTTCTTTATTTTTATCTAAAAAAGGAATAATGGTAATATTTTCCGCCTTACTCAAATCATGCGGCGGTACACAGCCAATAATATGCAGGTGTACATTTATTCCCTTGCTTTGCAAAATATGAAAGGCTTCCAGCACAATGTCACCACCTTTTCTATCCCATTCAACACCCAAAAATAAAATTCGAAATTTATCGTCTACTATTTTATTCAAATCCTTTGCATCTGGCACTTGGTCTAGATTGGCACCAAGCGGTACTACAGAAATTTTTGTTTCTTCAATTCCATAATCATTAATAGCGGAATTTTTATTCCACTCCGAAGCAAGCATACAATGCGATGAATTTTTGAATGCCTTTTTATCCAATTCTATACCCTGCCTGATATTGTATTTTGCCAGGTTGCTGAAACTGGAATAATATCCCTGTAACTGCTGAAAAGTAGCATCCGTCATGTAAATAATTGGAATATCCGTTTTGATATAGGCAATCAATTGTGAAGAGGCAGAAACAAATAATACATCA
>JBARSW010000153.1:0-29255 GCA_049644925.1 Chitinophagaceae bacterium
AAACCGGACTTGACACAAAAGAAACTTTCGATGCAGTAGCAGAATCAGCGGAATGGGATGAACTAAAAGCGAATAGTGTTCCTGCTAAAGAGGAAAACAAACCGACAGCAACTGATAATAAGTCAACTGAAACACAGAATAAGGAACAATCCTTTTTGGAGAAAAACGGCACTTTGTTGATAATTATTGGTGCTATACTTTTACTCTTTGTATCTGCATTTTTTTCCATGAGAAAGAAAAAACAATAAACTAACCCTTCATATCATATTAAATATACACCATTGATTTTAAATAGATAAGGGAGTTAAACCAGATTTTACTCCCTTCGATTATTCTGCATTGAGCCTGAACTACCAAACATTTTGCTTCTCAGTCTTATTCTATAGGTTAAGGCGGCAAATAATACTATTTATGCATTCCTTTAACATTTTGTATCCTGACTCCAAAACCAATTATTATGAGTCAGGAATTCTTAATCATCTGGACATTTATTTGCCTTAATCCAAAAGGAAATAGAAGTGCAGGACAAAAAATATGAAAGGACCAAACTCGATGAGGATGAACAAAAAATAACATTGCAATTATCAATGGAGAGTAAAAAAAGAAACCAAAGTCGGATTTAAATATGAAGTAAAATACCCGAAAGATAAAGTGCTTCAACTGGGTTAGATATTTGTCTGCTTGCAGGCTGGGTTTCATGGTGATGGGTTATCCCCTTTCAAAAAAGAAACAGGGTTTTATCATTGGAACTTAACAAAAAATTACTAACTTAGATACGATTAATTTCAGACCAGTATGAAGGAAAGTAAACATAGATTCCTGTCAATGGTCAGGCGTCGTGATTTCATCAGTAATACTATTAAACTGACAGTGTTTGGTAGTTTATTAGCTCCTCTCCATCAGTCCTGTAATAATAATAAAACTTCCCAACCAATTGATCCCGAAAAACCAAAGAAACTAAAACAAACTACATCAAATAAGAATAGAAATAAATGGAACCGGGAATCACTGGTAATAAATACTAAAACAAATGTGATCCACTTCCCTACTTCCAAAATGTATGTATATTATGATGAGATACTGCCTGATCATTTAAAAGAAATTAGCCTTGCTACCTGGGCCACACAATTACAGGAACCAGTGAAATTACATAAAGAACAATCTGGAAATATCCTTGAAATTCTTACCATGCACCAATTGTCAAATGGAATTAAAGATGAATCATTAACAGTAGCAACAGAAACACTGGCAAAAGCATTCGTCCCGGCCTGTAATAATGCAAAAGGCATCAATTCCAATACTACAAATTTCAGATTGCATGAATTGATGCTTCAATTGATAGCACTTAACAATGGCGTAGTTAATACTGATAAATGGATGGTATTTAATAATAAAATTAAGAAGCCGCCGATTTTAAGAAAAAGACAAAAATGGATGGAGAATGAAAACAACTTTAATCAGAGAGTAAATTATATACTGGAACGAAAAGACGATTATTTAGCCCGTTTAACTAAAAGGGCTTCAAAATATTCTTTTACATAACTGTGCCGGTAATTGCACGCCGCATATCAAATAGAGAGTTCGACTCCCTCACCGGCCTTAATAAAAGGTTGTCAGTTTCCTGATAACCTTTTTCTTTTATTATTTTTTACAGGATGGATAATATGAAAATTCGAATTATCGGTCAACCCGATCATCCTATAATTAAAAAATTAAAAAATAAAAATTCAAAAAAAATTGGCATTCTAAAAATGTAAAATATATTTGACGTAACCCATACTTTACATAATGAAACTTTTACCATACAAACTCCGGAAAATTGGATGGGCAATTGCTTTAATTCCCTTCATTAGCGCCATAATAATTAAAATAGTTAATCCCGAGTTTATCGCTCAAAATAAAGATATACTAATTAAATTTTTACAATGCTGCATTTTGGTTGGGCTACTCATTGTAATAGTTTCAAAATCAAAACTGGAAGATGAATACTTACAGCATTGCAGAAACAAGTCATTTATTTTTTCTTTTCTGGCAACTGTAACAACTGCAATAATAAATATCTCCGGCATTCTCTATTCTAACTCCATAACTACTTTTAGCACAATCCTGACAATGCAAATAGGGTACCTTGGTATGTTCTATCTTCAAACCTGGAATATTTTACAAAGTGAAAAATAATTTAAAGGAATACCGGGAAAAAAAGGCTTATACACAGGAACAACTTGCAGTGCTTGCTGAAGTAAGCCGGCAGAGTATTATTTCCATTGAAAAAGGTTATTATACACCAACTACTATTCTGGCTCTTAAACTTGCAGAAGTTCTAAAAGCAAAAGTGGATGAGCTTTTTGTTTTAGAGAAAAATGACTGGACCCAGTAAATAAATCAAAATGCTTATTAACATTCGAACAATACAACCAGCCGACAATCCCATCATCGCAAAAATTATCAGAGATACTTTGGTAGAATTTGGTGCCAATCATCCCGGCACGGTTTATTATGATAATACTACCGATGCTTTGTATGAACTTTTCCAGAAAGAAAAATCAATTTATTTCATGGCAGAAAAAGATAGCATTATTGTTGGTGGTGGAGGCATCTATCCCACAGATGGTCTGCCGGCCGATACCTGCGAATTGGTAAAAATGTATTTGCTTCCTGAGGCAAGAGGCACCGGGTTGGGCTCGCAACTAATCACAAAATGTATTAAACAAGCAATAGTATTTGGATTCAGTAAAATTTATCTTGAAACAATGAATGAGTTAAAAGCAGCATTGAAAGTATATGAAAGGATGGGCTTTACTTATCTTACCGGCCCGATGGGTAACAGCGGCCACTTTGGTTGCCCATTGTGGATGATTAAAGAGGTTTAAAGAGAAGGTAGAAGGTGAAAGGTAGAAGGTTTAGGATAGCTTACGGCTTGTATTTCGCAGTTCGAAGTTCACTTTTCACATCTTTACCCCAACATCACCACCTCATATACCGGACTAAATAAATAAATTTTTCCCGTTTGTACTTCGGTACATTTAAATCTTTTTCTGAGCTTCTCCCCTTTTTTAAAAACCCTACCATCTTTGATACGGAAAAGATTATGCACCGGCACTTCTTCTACGAAATGATGATGAACACTTTGAATATTGTCATATTTTCTTAACACCCTCAATAATCCATCTTCTGCACAACTGCTTGCCGCAGGATTACTTAATGATAAAATCAATTCCTTTTCAATATCAGGTGGGAATACGCTGTTTTGAACAAACTGTTTCAGCAACTGGCCAAATATTCTTTTCCATTCATTTCCATGAGCAGGTACAGCCCTGCCATATTGCTCAAAAGTTAACAGGTGTGCAATTTCATGTAATAATGTAATAAGAAATGAAAATGAATTAAGATTGCCATTAACACTTATCCGATGATTTGCATGATGGGTACGATGACGGTAATCTCCCAAAATGCTTTTTCGTTCTTTGGCTATGGTAAGATGTACTTTGTGCTGTTGCAGGTATCCCATTACTGCAATAGCCGTATCTGGAGGCAAATAGTTCTGGAGATACTGAATAGGAACTTCTTTCTTAGGCATTTTTTTTCTTCTTCAGTATTTTCATCAGCGAATAGATCTCCATAGCGGTATAAACAATATACAAACCGGCACAGATTAACAAGGCCGGCTTGTTTAAATTATTTCTGAAAGTCAAAAAATAAATAAATGCCGCAACAGCAACAACAAAAAACTTAAGAATAAAACTTCCATACAAAGCTCTTAAAAATGCCTGCGTATTTACAGAATTCAATGCGTTGTTGGTAATGATAAATCCTGCAAGGCTCACACAAAAGAGTATACAATTTCCCACAAAGAGAACATTTCTCTCCACTCCGTTTCTCTCTAACCATCCTTTTCCTGTAATAATAAAAACTGTAATAACTGCGAAAAATATCAAAAGTGGTCTTACAGATTGATGTACCTTCTTATTCATTTCCTTTTTTTATTCTTGTTTCCCGTAAAAGTTTGTAAAAAATTGCAAAAAGTATCAACAAAGGTAAGACACATGAAAATACCGGCAAGGTATGAAGCCATTTATCAACCATATAACCCAAAAAAAAACCGGAACCGATTGATACCAATATCTGGGTACCAAGGCTTGCATATTTCATAATAAACTTCCAGTTACTATCTGCTGGTTGCCTGTTGTTCATTCACTGTCATTTCTACAATATTAGCCCCCATATGACATTGTCCGTTAAAGGTGGCCGAAGGTTCTACCTGTAATTTGCCTGCATATAAATTTCCTGTAACAATACATTCTCCCCGCAATTGCATAAGTTCCTTAGCTCTTACATTTCCGGATACTTTACCTGTAATATCTGCCTGGTTACCGCTAATATCACCTTCAACTGATCCACTGGTACCAATAATAATTTTTGCAGTACTGTTAATATTCCCAATAACTGTTCCATCAATCCGCAAATCACTGCTGCTGCTAATATCACCTTTTAAAGTTGTGCCGGCACTAATTAGCGTTGCCCCGTTTCCATTTACTACAGGTTGTTGCATATCGTTATTTTTTTTGGAATTAAACATTGAAAAAAGAGTTAATCGTTAGATATTTCATCTTTAGGTAATTTCAATTGATTGGTATCCAGTACTATTGTATTATCTCCCCGCAAGGGACCTTTTCGTAAACCCTCATTGTATTGCTGTAATAACATCACTTCCTTTAACGCTGCATCTGCCTTATATTTCAACTGTCTTTGCTCTGAAACAGCCTTATAATCTGTAGTTGCTCCTGGTATATAATACTTCAAAGGTGTAAAAACGATCAGGGCCACTGTTAGTCCAACCAACAGCACAAAAATGGTGCTAAGCATTACATAAACACTCAAACGAGACAATTTAAATGTAACAACCTCCTCATAAGTGTCATCGTTCATCACCACCAGCCTATACCGGTTTCGGAGCCTTCTCAGGGTAGAACCGGCTTCTAATTTAGCCATTATCCTAATTTTAAGTATTAAAGATAGTTAAACGCACTTGTTTTTAAGCAATGCTGGCCTGTTTTAAACCACAAAGAAAAACCCTAATTTCGTCGGGTATTTAGTTAATTTATCAAGTTATTACCTTTTCAGATGGCAATATCATTTTTTAACTGAAAATTTCAGAAAAAAAGTAAAATTTCAGCCAAATTTTTATACTAAAACAGTTGAATTTCAGTTAATAAGACTTTAGAATATTATAATAAATGCGACCGATCAGATATACAATTACTACTGCTTTATTTTTTCTGCTTTTTCATTTGTCATTTCCGGTTTGGAGCCAGGGAGGGATTTCAATCAATCTCAAAAAACCAAAGGAATATGAGGAAAGGGAGTTACGTTCTGAAAAATCTGATTCGAAAAAATTTACATTACCCACCCGTTTTATTCAAAATACTGTTACACATTATAATTACTACTTCAATGCAAATTTAAAATTGAATGAAGTTTTAGAAAGAGCCAAAGCTTCATTTAAAGATGACTATTCAGTTTTACTACCTTTTTATAATTATTCTCTGGATGTTACAGCCGGTGATTCCATCCAACTGGATTCAATTACGTATAAGACCTCCAGTGGAATTGCCTTACATGACCTTCGAAATGATTGGGTGGATAACCTCTATTTACTCTGGGGTGCATCTTTTTATCTTCAGAAAAAATTTGATTCAGCTTACCTGATGTTTCAGTTTATTAACTATGCTTTTGCTCCAAAAGAGAAAGATGGATATTATAAAACGATTGGAAGCAGCAGGGATGGTAATTCTGCTTTGAGCATTGCAACAAAAGAAAAAAGCAGTCTGCCTAAAAAAATATTTTCACAGCCTCCCAGCAGGAATGATGCATTTATCTGGCAAATAAGAACTTTCCTGGCACAGGATGAATTTGCTGAGGCTGCCAGTCTTATTGTTACGCTTAGAAATGATCCGCTCTTTCCAAAAAGATTACAAAATGATTTGCACGAAGTACAGGCTTATTGGTTTTATAAACAGAATATGTGGGACAGTGCCGCTACTCACCTTTCGAAGGCACTGGGTAATGCTAATTCCCAACAGGAAAAAGCCAGGTGGGAATATCTTGCTGCGCAACTATTTGAATTAAGCCATCAATATAAAGAGTCTGAAAAATTCTATTCCAAAGTATCGGGACATACTATTGACCCTATTCTGGACATTTATGCCCGTTTGGCTTCTATTCGTGTAAATAAAGACGGTGGTGAAAAAAGTATTGAAAAAAATGTAGCCGAGCTGGTAAAAATGGCTAAAAAGGATAAATATATTGATTACAGGGATATCATTTACTACATGGCCGCCCAAATGCAGTTAGAAGGTAAAAACATTGATGATGCATTGGCACTGTTGAAAAAAAGTACGCAATTTGCCAGTAATAACCCGGCTCAGCGAAATAAAGCATTCCTGCAGTTGGCAGAACTTTCTTTTGATAGACAGGAATTCAGAAATGCTTATAACTTTTATGATAGCCTGCGCCTTGATGATCCATCTATAAAAAATCAGGAAGAAATAAGTTCCAGAAAAAAATCCTTACAACAACTGGTTATTAACCTGGATATAATTGGACGACAGGACAGTCTGCAACGGATTGCTGCAATGCCAGAAGATGAACGAAAGGAGTTTATAAAAAAACTGGTAAAGCAAATCAGAAAGCAACAGGGATTAAAGGATGAAGGGACATATACAGCCGGTTCAGGAATTGTACTCTCTAATGCAACACCTAATTTATTTCCTGGTGGAGAGACCAGAGGTGAATGGTATTTCTACAATACGGCAAATCGTACCAGGGGTCAAAATGAGTTTAAAACCAAATGGGGCACTAGACCCAATATAGATAACTGGAGAAGAAGTGCCTCATTAATTTCCTCAATGCAGGCTAATGTTATGCAGCAACAACAGGGAAATAATAACCAGGGAAATGCTACTGCCCCTGGCGAAGTAACATTCGATGGTTTATTAGCAGGTCTACCTCTTACCACTGAAAAATTGCAGCAATCAAATGATTCAATTCAATCTTCATTATTTGCCTTAGGAAAAGTTTATATCCAGGAAATAGAAAATTGCTCAGCCGGAACTGAAAAACTGGAAGAATTAAGAAGTCGTTTCCCTCAGTTTTCACCAATGGATGAAGTACTTTTCAATCTTTACTATTGTTATAACAAAAATGGAGAAACAACTAAAGCTGCTGCTATAAAAAAATTAATGGGCGAGAAATATTCCGCCAGTAATCTAACTACAATCGTAACAACCGGAAAAGACCCGAAATCAACTTCTGCAAAATCAGCTGCTACAATTACGTATGAAAGAATTTACGACCTCTTTATCGAAGGAAATTTTCAACAGGCAGTGGCTGAAAAGAAAAGTGCAGATAGCATTTATGGGAAAAACCACTGGACTCCCCAGTTGCTATATATTGAAGCGGTCTATTATATTAAACAAAGGAATGACAGCAGCGCCATTTTAGTTCTTAATTCAATTGTCAGCCAGTTTTCTAATTCACCGCTAGCCGATAAGGCTACCAACCTTATTACTGTTTTGGGGAAAAGGGCTCAGATAGAAGAAGAACTCAGAAATCTGTCTGTTACCCGTGCCACAGATTCAACAAGAGGTAAAACGGTAAGCCCGGTTGTAAAAAAACCGGTACCAGATACTTTAAGCAACAAACCATTGCCTGTTGTTATTAATAATCAGACAAAACCAATTCCAGATACTGTTGCCGTTAAACCCGTACCTAAGGTCATAACTCCTTTTGTATTTTCTGCAGGTGAAGCACATTTTGTGGTTCTTTTTCTGAATAAAGTTGACCCAGTATTTATTAACGAAGCTAAAAATGCCTTTGCACGTTACAATAAAGAAACTTTTTATAATAAGCCATACACTACTGATCTGTTTCAGCTGGATGCGGATAACCGTTTATTGCTGATATCTCCATTTGCCAATGCGGATGAAGCCATCGCCTATATCGATAAAACAAAACCAAAAACTGCTTCCGAAATCATTCCCTGGTTAAAAGGTGGTAAATACAGTTTCTCAATTTTAACAAACGGGAATTTTGAAATTCTTAAGTCCGGTAAAGATGTTGAGGCCTATAAAACATTTCTCAACCAGCATTTCCCGGGAAAATTTTAATCTACCGCTAATAAGTTCTGATTTAATGCTATTAGATTTTGACAAATAATTAATAGCCCTCCTGTATAAGGCGGGTTAGGATTTTCTTAATTTCGATTTTATTATTTTTAAGCAGTTACTTGATAACCACAATCTTTCTAATTATATGAAAAGAGCTGTTAGGACTTTCTGGCGCATTTTTGCCGTAGGCTTTGCAGGATTTATATTACTGCTGATGCTTGCCAATTTTGGTGTCTTTGGAAAGATGCCCACATTAACTGATCTGGAAAACCCTTCTATACTTCAGGCATCAGAAGTGTTGGCCGAAGATGGAACACTTATGGGTAAATACTACCTGGAAAACGGGAACAGAAGTGTGGTAAAATATCATGATATTTCTAAACATATCATTAACGGTCTCACTGCCACAGAAGACAAACGTTTTTATAATCACTCCGGAATTGATATGAAGGGTACTCTCCGGGCTGTTTTTACTTTAGGATTACAGGGAGGAGGAAGCACCATTACACAACAATTGGCAAAGGCCCTTTTAAACCAGGGCAGAGTAAATGGCTTTAAAAGAATAATTGAAAAACTGAAAGAGTGGATTATAGCGGTAAAACTGGAGAAAAATTTTACAAAAGAAGAGATCATTGCATTATACTTAAACACGGTACCTTATTCAGATAATGTTTTTGGTATTAGAAATGCGGCAAGAACATTTTTTCAAAAGGAGCCAGATAGGTTAGATGTGGAAGAGGCTGCATTATTAGTTGGAATGATAAATGGACCCGGTTTATATAGCCCTCGGAGGAATCCTAAAGCCGCTTTAGACAGAAGAAACCTAGTTATTAGCCGGATGGAAGAGAACGGAAATTTAACCGCAGCTGAAGCCACCCGCCTGAAAGCTTTACCAATAAAATTAAATTATAGAAAACTGGATGAAAATACCGGATATGCACCTTATTTCAGGGAAGTGCTGAAAAGTGAAGTAAAAGAAGCGCTGAAAGACATTAAAAAGTCAAATGGTGACTCTTATAGCATTTACCAGGATGGGTTGAAAATTTATACAACCATTAACCTTCAAATGCAGGAATATGCAGAGGAAGGTCTTGCAGTGCATATGACAATGCTTCAGCGTGGCATTAGTGCAAGATCAGATATGAAAACCGGTTCTATATGGAAAGGCCATGAAAAGCAAATTGAAAAAGCCATCCGGGAATCTGACAGATGGAAAAATATGGAAGAGGACGGATTAAGTGATAAAGAAATCAGGGTATCATTTGATACAAAAGTACCCATGAAGGTTTTTTCATGGAACTCTAAAAGAGAAAAAGATACGGTGATGACACCTGTTGATTCTATTAAATATCACTTGCAGATGGAACAGGCAAGTTTTATGGCAATGGATCCGGTAACCGGCGAAGTAAGAGCCTGGGTAGGAGGTATAAATTTCAAGACGTACAAGAATGACCATATAAACTTACGAACAAGAAGACAGGTTGGTTCTACCATAAAACCACTTCTTTACACACAGGCAATGGAAGAAAGAGGCTTTACGCCGGAAACAGAATGCGAAAATGTGGCGCAGTTCTTCCGTGGCAGTGGCTGGGTTCCTTCCGGAAAAAAATGTGGTGGCGGTATCATTGCTATGAAAGATGCACTTGCTTATTCAAAAAACTGTGCCACTGCTTATATTATGCAACAGGTAGGCCCGCCCCAGTTTGTAGAATTTCTGAGTCGCATTGGAATACAAAATAAAGTAAACCCCTATCCTTCTATTTGTTTGGGAACTTGTGACCTTTCCATGTATGAAATGATATGGGCCTATACCATTTTTGCCGGCCGTGGTTTCTCCACAAGGCCGTATAGCATCAGCCGGATTGAAGACAGAAATGGTAATGTGATAAAACGCTTTGATTTTACAGTAAACCGAAAAGAGGCCATCAGTGAAATAACGGCTTATACGATGGCCCGTATGATGCAGGGAACAGTAGATAAGGGAACAGCCAGAGGATTAAGAACAAGAGTTGGTGCTGCAGAAATGGGTGGCAAAACAGGTACTACAGATGATAATGCAGATGCCTGGTTTATGGGTTATACTCCTCAATTATTAGCAGGATCATGGGTAGGCTTTGAATATACTTTTATGCGAAACCAGGGTGATGGTAATGCAATTGCACGTCCAATTACTGAGTATTTTTTCAAAAAAGTATTAGCCAATAAAAAATTAGGGATTGAAAGAGATGCAAAGTTTGTAAAACCTGCAGAGATGGAGAATGAAATGCTTAGCGCTGATATTCTGGTAAGTGATACAGATCCAATTCCGGGAGCAGAAGGTGATGACCAGGGAGTAGGAACAGAACAAGACTATAATACAGAATATGGTAACGATACAATTGGCCCCGAATCAAAACAATATGAAGATGATTCTAAAATACCGGCTGAACCAAAAAATACCAAGAAAGACACAGTGAATAAAGAGGCAATAAAGAATAATGACAACACAAAACCTATCGGTGCTCCTGCCCAGGAAACCAAAAAGAAAAAGAATATTTTGCAAAGAATTTTTACTAAAAAAAATAATTAATACCAAATAACAGACTAAAATATATTACCAGTTTGTATAACAATACAACAATTAAAACGGGTTTTGCTCTATGCAAAACCCGTTTTTTCATTCTCCGATAAAATTTTTATGAATTAGTAACAAACCTATTCTCTTTTCAAAACTCCTTTACAGTCAAGATATTTTGAAGGATCAACTGGTATTTCAAAATTAAACATTAACATCTCTATCCTTTCTCCAGAACCAATATAACCAACCGGCTGACCGGTTTTAAGATTGTCATTTCGTCTGACAATAGCTTTTAACAATCCAGAATACCAGAAATAATAATCCTTATAAAAGAAAACGATATCCCACTTACCATCATCTGTTTGCTGCACATTGGTTACCCTCCCGGAATAACAGGCTTTAACAATAGTATCCGGCACACTAGCCAGTACTATACAAAGGTCGGGTTCGTCATAATGTATTACATTCTTAGGGGGTGGTACTACTGTAGCATCATTCAACGGACATTGTAACCATATACTATCCTTTTGAGCAAAAACCGCCAGGGGAAGATATAGAAATGAGCCTATCAGAATTGTTTTAAACAAAAGTTTCATAGCAAGTAATTTTATCATGCAACTACATGTTGCAACTGAAGTTGAAATAGTGGCAAGAAAAATAATTAATCATTTCCTCTTGGCAAAGCCCTCTCTTCAAAGTTACTCTTATTGTTTAAAAAACACCATGGATTTCAAACTCAATTCTTAAACAGAAATCAGGTAAAATTATTCTTATGAACGGGACAACTTGTGTAAAAAAGTGACCTGAAACTCAATACTGATGAAGGTTTCTTTATTTATAAACATTACCTTTGCCGCCGTATTAAAAAAATAAAATAATGTCAACAGTAACAAAAACAATTGATTTTAGCCTGCCTTACAAAGTGGCTGATATTTCCCTCGCAGAATGGGGAAGAAAAGAAATCCGTCTTGCCGAAGCCGAAATGCCCGGCCTGATGTCTATTCGCAAAGAATATGGCCCATCTCAACCTTTAAAAGGAGCAAGAGTGGCTGGTTGTCTGCATATGACCATTCAAACAGCCGTTTTAATTGAAACACTTATTGCTTTGGGTGCAGAAGTAAAATGGAGTTCCTGCAATATCTTCTCCACACAAGATCATGCAGCTGCCGCTATTGCTGCTGCCGGTATTGGTGTTTTTGCCTGGAAAGGACAAACACAGGAAGAAGCAGACTGGTGTATTGAACAAACACTTTTCTTTGGTGGCAAAGAAAAACCACTGAATATGATCCTGGATGATGGAGGTGATCTTACCAATATGGTTTTAGATACTTATCCGGAGCTGGTACAATATGTAAAAGGTATTTCTGAAGAAACTACAACAGGAGTACACCGTTTATATGAAAGAGTGGCAAAAGGCACTTTGCCGATGCCGGCTATCAATGTGAATGATTCGGTTACCAAATCGAAATTTGATAATAAATACGGCTGCAAAGAGTCACTGGTGGATTCTATACGCCGTGCCACAGATGTTATGCTGGCAGGAAAAGTAGCTGTTGTGGGTGGATATGGTGATGTCGGAAAAGGTTCAGCTGCTTCTCTGGCTGGTGCCGGATGCCGTGTTATTGTAACAGAAATTGATCCTATTTGTGCTTTGCAAGCTGCGATGGATGGTTTTGAAGTTAAGAAAATGATTGATGCAGTTAAAGAGGCAGATATTGTTGTTACAGCTTCGGGTTGCCGTGATTTGATACGTGGAGAACATTTCAAACTAATGAAAGACAAAGTAATTGTTTGTAACATTGGCCACTTTGATATTGAAATTGATATTGCCTGGTTGAATACAAATTATGGAAATACCAAAGACACCATAAAGCCACAGGTAGATATCTATAATGTTGATGGGCATGATATTATTATCCTGGCAGAAGGCCGCCTGGTAAATTTGGGTTGTGCCACCGGCCACCCTTCATTTGTAATGAGTAATTCATTCAGCAACCAGACGCTGGCACAAATAGAATTGTGGAACAACCACAAAAACTATGAGAACAAAGTGTATGTGCTGCCAAAGCACCTGGATGAAAAAGTTGCCCGATTACATCTTGGAAAAATTGGCGTTGAATTAGATGAACTGACTGATGCACAGGCAGAATACCTTGGTATTACTAAAAATGGTCCTTTTAAAGCAGAACATTACCGCTATTAATACTAATTTCTTTTCAAAACCCTTGCTGATTCTTCAGTCAGGGTTTTTTCTTTACATCTATGCAGCCTGTTGATTGGGAAAACTAAAAGATATGGTTGTAATTCTATTTTGTGAACCGCTTATGTCTATATGTCCGCCAACAAAAACTGCAGAAGGCTGAATAGTGCCAATACTATAAGATAATGCATACCCATTGTAATTATTCCTTTCTTCAATCTTAACAATAGTTACATCCCGGAATTTATCGGCAGAAATATGTATATCGCCATTCTTTGAATTTTGAACAACTGTCTCCAGAATTTCATCTATTACTTCAATTACCTGTTTATTCTGAGCACTGAAAGTGAGCCGAAGATCTATCTCATTTAAAATATGGCTCTTTTTACAAATAGCCGAAGGAGTATAAATTTTGACGAGATCATTAACCAATTGCTGAAGGGGAATTGCGGGATAGACGGGATCAGCTAAACCAAATTGATAGTTTTGCATAGAAGTGGATGTTAGTTGTTTTGTAACAAGTGATGCATTTCCTAAAAACATACATCACATGCTGAGATAAAAGTAAATAGAGTTACAGAATAAAATTTGGCAATTAAATTCTTTTTTTCTGAAATCAGTAATTAAACATAGCCGCTATAAGTGTTTATACCGACGATACAAAAATACACCTTGACATGGCGGCAAAGGCAGGTAGTCTAATAATTTACCAATAAAATCATTGTTTGATATTTTCTGCAATAATTAATACTTATACACTACAATACCCTTGCAGATTTTCAGAAATATTAAAGTATATGAAATGAGATTTGCAATAAATTATCCTTTGTAACAAGTGCAGAAAAAAAATTAAACCTTGTGAAACAAATACAATTTAATTGCAGCAGAAAATAAATTATGAAAATGAAATCTGTGACCCTGTATTTAATTCGTAGGGTGCTTTATTTTTTATAAAAATTCTCGCAGGCAAAGAACCTTTCAAAACTGTTTTGTTATTTTGAATTCTAAGCCAACTTCCTTCTCGAAGCCCAACTACAGGTATTTCATTCTGTGAAAGAAATTCCAGTATGCGGGTTTCTCTTGTTTCGCCATTGTGTTTTAGAGTAGGATCTGGATCTAAATAATGTGGGTTGATATTGAAAGGCAATAAACCCATGGCATCAAAACTTGGCGGATATACTATCGGCATATCATTGGTAGTCCGAATATTGATACCTGCAATATTTGAACCGGCACTTGCCCCCATATAAGGCATCCCATTTTCCACTTTTGTTTTCAGTAACTGAAATAAATTGCCTTCATGCAGGATTTTAGTTAACAAAAAGGTATTGCCCCCACCAATAAAAACACCTTTTGCATTTTCTATCGTTTCAGCCTTGTTTGAAAAAGTATGCAGCCCTTTAACTTTTATATTAAGTGATTTAAAAAAATTGACTGCTTTAAAAGTATAATCGTCATGCGAAATGCCGGATGGTCTGGCATAAGGAATGAAAACTATTTCATCAATCTCTTTAAACAATTCGGCTATCTCATCTTTAAGATATTCAAGATACTGTCCACCAAACAAAGTGGAAGTGCTGGCTAAAAGAATATTGATCATAACAAAGTATATGTTGAAAGTGACTTATTTTATCAACCCCTTTCCTTGAGTAACCAGACAATTAGTAAGCACCATCAACGCCTCTTGTTCCTTGGGACCGAAGTTTACTGTTACCGGTTTTTTCCCGTTACCGGTAAAAATAATATGTGTAATTTTTTTGGTGCACAACCTTTGTAGTGTTGTGGTGGGTGTACCCGTTGAGTTACGAAAAACAAACTGGAATAGACCTTCACAATTCATGGTGCCCTGGTTACGGGATAGTGTTTTTGATTTTAATCCTTCAAAGAAAACCTCAGCCGTAGAATTATCATCAAAACATTTTTCCGGTCCGTCTAAATAAAATAACACAATCACTTCTTTGCTGTCAGCATCCACTGTAACAGAGCCCCCATCCATATAAATAAATCCTGTCGAAAGCCTTGTTTGCCTGGTAAAAGGGTCCGTTTCTTTAATAAGCTTACAACTATCCTGCGCCAAAGTGGCAAAGGGTATAATTAATAGGAGAAAGAGAAATAATCTCATTTTTGAGTACTGTTAGATTAAAACGGAAATAAGAAATTATCAGAAGTCACAATTCAGACTGTAAGATAAACATATCCGTTGCATTGACTTCACATCTCATTTTTTCTGAAACGTTTGTAAATTAATTCTAATTGTTCCTTGTTTAGTTTTGTTGTTTTAGTAAGTATATCAATAAACGCTATTACCTCATTCTCTGTAGCAGGACAACCGATATTACTTATATCCCCTGTTGATTCATTTTTAATTCCTGAATCAAACAACAACTTCCCGGCATTATCAAAGATCAGCCAATAAGGAATTCCCTGCCCATTGCCTCCATATAAATTTCTGATTGAATCGGCACCCGGATTTTCAAGATGTTCCTTTCCTGTAATTTCATCAACTACCAGGTGACGGATAACAAAGTTATCATCAAAGAATTTTTTGCAAACTGAATCATCTATGCTTTTGTCCATTTTCCTGCACCACACACACCAGGATGCTGTAAATATTACCAGCACATTCTTTTTTTCTTTTGCAGCAATTTTACAGGCATCATTTATTACTTCATCTGCAGAAGTAATAACATTTTGAGTATAGGCAGTTGCAGTTGTAAACAAAGTGATTACAACGAAGAGAATTTTTCTAACCATGTACAATTATTTTTTAAATACGGGCTGCTGTTCCGGTAGCAATAACCATCAGCATACTACCTCCGCTACCAATAGTTTCAAAATCAAGATCAACTCCCAGAATTGCATTGGCTCCTATCGCCTGTGCTTTCTGCGACAATTCCCGAAGAGCATCTTCTTTTGCCTGCTCCAATACTTTTTCATAAGTCTTACTTCTTCCACCAAATACATCCCGTAATCCGGCAAAAATATCTTTAAAAATATTTGCACCGATAATACTTTGAGCATTTATTACTCCCAGATATTCCTGCACCGGCCTGCCTTCAATTGTGCTTGTTGTTGTAATTATCATTGTTGTGTATTTTTTATTTTTTCAAAAATAACTTTTAATTGTTCGTTTTCCTGAATCACACTATTTTTTGACATTTCCTTAATATACTCAATTCTTTTGTCCACATCAGGATGACTTGCGAAAAATTCAGGCATAATATCTGCCGGACCCGAAGCTTTCAGGTGTTCAAATAACAAAATAAAACCAGCTGGGTCAATATTTCGTTTCATAAGTATTGACAGCCCTTCCATATCAGCCTCTTTCTCAAGTCTTCTTGAATAAGTGAGAGATTTCAGATCATCGACATGATTAATCAAAACTGAAGTTACAGACCCAAAACGTCCAAATAACAAGCCAAGAAAAACTTTTGAACCAAGCCTCCTGAAAATGGATTTAGTAGTATGTATATTATTTACATGAGTAAACTCATGACATAATAATGCAGCCAGTTCTGGATAGCTCTTTACCTTCTTCAATAAAGCAGTATAAACAACAATACGGCCACCTGGTAATGCAAAAGCATTTACCATATCATCTTTAACAACTGAAATCCGTATAGGATAATTCGTTGTAACATTCAGGGAATTAAAAAAATCGTTAAGCAGCAGACTGGCTTTTTTATCTTCAATGTTATTTAAAGCCATAGCATCATATACGGCGTCACCTAATTGCTGCTCCGTTTTAACAGAAACTTTTGTAGCCATTTTTTCAGCTAACCATGGTACAATAAGGAGGTATAAGAAAAAAAGAATCCCTATTATTCCAAGAAACAACAAACTATTCCTTATCCATTCTTTACTGCTGCTTTTCTTATACCAGGCTTTTAACTGCTCCGCTTTCAACTCGTTAATAAAAGCAGCTGCCTCTTTACCCTCAATCAGTAATTCGCCTTGTAGCAGACTGTTTCTGAGACGTGTATGTTGCCTGGCATGTTCAAAAGTGGCTTCCGTATCTTTTATTTTCCAGGTTACCATTTCGTTACCTCCTGCTGCATTCCTAAAACCAATACACAGACTACTGTCAAATATCAGTATGGTGGCATCTACAGAAGTAGTGCCGGATTTGGCATAATAGGCTGCAAAAAAACTTTTCATTTAACGTATTTCAGTTGTAAATATAATTCACAAAAATGCTGTTGATGTAAAGAAAACATAAACAATTCAATATAAAATTTGTTATTTCACCAGAAAAGAAAACCTTTGTCGCTTTCGGACATCAGATTTCCAATGTTTAACTATGGTACAGGCTTACAACTTTCTAGCATCGTGGCAATTATTTCCTGAAAAAGGGACTTATGAATCCGGCGAAAGGCCCAAAAGTGGTATTTATAAGATAGAAGCGGTGCCTGATGCAAAAGAACTTATTATCTATCATAACTGGGTTACATTAGAAAGCCAGGCTTTTTCTGCTGGTTATAAAATAATGGCTGATGGTGAATTGAATGATTTTGATAATCATGAACTGGCCGATAAAGTACAGGCTGTTATTCCAGACGGTATCACTTTCGAAATTCATTTTTATAAAAAGGGAGAAGTTGTGCTGCATATTGTACATGAAATTATGCCCAACGGTTATTTGAAAATAACACAACAAGGCACCAAAGAAGATAGAACATCATATACAAACTCCGAAATCTATCATAAACAGCTGAGTGTACTTCCCTACTCTGCTTCTGTTTCCGGGGCTGTGATAAAAGCTACCGAAGAAGGTGTTATTAAACATAAGGCACTGACTGCGATGGAAGAGCAAACTAATATGCAGTTAGAACAAATCCGAAAGCAAATTGAGTTATTAGCCCTGCAGGCACATGAAATACAAAAAAGGAAAGAATTATCAATGATGATTTACAATGCCCGGCTTTCTTTTAAACCAAATATCGGGCAAGTATATTATCTATATGAAAAGAACGATGGAAATTCTATGCTCTCATTGGTTTCACCAAAAGAATGGGGGCCAAAAGGGCCGTTCAAAAAATTTATAGCAGCTGTTCAATTATTGGCTGATCATACCTGGAAGGAACTTTGAAGTGATTTCAGCAATTTACCAGGAAATAAATAATTGTATTTTTGTTGCATGACAAAACTCTCTGTGAACATAAATAAGTTTGCTACTTTACGTAACTCAAGAGGTGGTAACAATCCTGATGTAGTTAAGGCGGCAATAGATGCACAGCGATTCGGCGCTGATGGGGTAACTGTCCATCCCCGCCCCAATGAAAGACATATCCGTTATGATGATGTACGGCAAATAAAAAAAATCATCTCCACAGAATTAAATATCGAAGGGAATTGTACCGAACAGAAATTCGTTGACCTTGTACTGGAAATAAAACCCGACCAGGTAACATTAGTTCCCGATGCACTTGGGCAACTAACCAGCGACCATGGATGGGATACAATAAAGAATAAAGACTACCTGCAAAACATCATTGCTGTTTTTAAAAAAGCTGATATAAGAGTGAGCATCTTTGTTGATCCGATAATAGAAATGGTGCAAGGGGCTGCTGAAACCGGCACAGATAGAATTGAACTCTATACAGAAGGATATGCAAAAGAATTCGGGGTTGGGAGTCTGGAGTCGGGAGTAAAACCTTACGTTGATGCAGCCAGGAAAGCAAAAGAGCTGGGATTAGGATTAAATGCCGGCCATGACCTTGACCTTAAAAATCTGAAATACTTTAAACAGAACATCCCCTGGCTTGATGAAGTGAGCATTGGCCATGCATTGATCTGTGATGCATTATATCTGGGTTTTGAAAATGCAGTACAATTGTATAAAAGACAACTGCAATAAAATCTGATTATTTATTTTTTAAGTCAATTCTCCATCATTACAAATGCACCCCAGTAATAAGGTTCTTTGTATTTTGTCATAAGTTGTACCTGGGCTTGCTTAAAAGATTTTTCAATATCTCCCGACTTTGTCCAGTTGCTATAAAAATTATTCATAAGTTGCTGAGTAGCCGCATCATCCACCTTCCATAAACTCATAATAATTGCTTTTGCGCCGGCAACAAGGAAAGCCCTTTGTAATCCATACACTCCTTCACCGGCTTTAATTTCACCAAGGCCGGTTTCACAGGCACTTAGTACAACTAAATTTGTTCCTTGAAGATCAAGATTCATGGCTTCATAGGATGTTATAATACCGTTATTGTTATTTTCCAAACCAACAGCATGTTTGTCGGCTTCGGAGGCACCGGTTAGCATCATTCCCGAACGCAATAAAACATTGTCTTTCGCATTTTCAGAAGAAACACCTACAGGCCAACTGGCTTTATCTACATCCTGCAAAAAATAGCCATGAGTGGCTATATGCAGTATCGAAATTTTCTTTGTCAATTTTAAATTACTCTCTGTAGCATCTTTCTGCAAAAATGATGAAACCTGGTAACCAGAAGTTTTTAATACCTTATTTATTCCATCCACTTCTGTTTTAGTAGCGGGCAATTCCGGAATGGATGGAGACCCATAATCAGGAAAACCAATAAGTGTTGCTTTTTTTATAGGGACAATACTTTTCTTATTGTTGTATCCCAGGATGTTTTTTGAATTACCTAATAATGTTATATCATAATGGTTAATCAAAAAACCGCCACCAGACTTTTTCAATGTATTTAAGTTTATCTGGTTATAAACTCCATCCAGCGAAGCAAAGATTTTCTTTTCCCCTTTTAGCTCATTCTCAAAAGGCTCCCAGTAATTTGTGTAAGATTTTTCATCATTCATTTTATTCTTCATGGAAAGCCGGTACATTTTAGCATACTTACCTTCCATATTTATACCATCAGGTAATATTACAACCTTGGGCTGAGAATTTCCTTTTGTTACGATCAGGCCAATATACCTGCAGCTATCTGACAATACCTGTTCAAAATTCCTGAGCCTGATTATTTCTATCAACGCCTCATCAGCATTCAGCTTCCCCTGTATTTCTGAAAAAGTAGTTTTACCAGTAAAATAAAACCCGGCAAATTCCCTTGAATTTTCGGAAAGTCTTTTCTCCATTGAGTTGGCAGCGTTCTCCAGAGAATCAAGATTTACTCCCTGTTCCTTTAATTCTTCTTTGGTATAAGCATACAACTCTGTAAGTTGTTCTTTCTGATCAATCCAGCTACTATATTCATTCATCAGTTGCTGGTTACCACTGGCAAAAATACTTTCACTCACTTTCCGGGAAGAGCTTAATAGTAGTCCTTTTGTAGCTAATCGGTATTCGAACATATCAGAAATCGCATTGTTGTTTACAACACTTGCCTGTATAGCAAAGTTGAAAAACCGCTGAAACCTTGGAGACAACATATCCCAATACTTTGTTTTTTCAGCTTCACTCATCGGGGGAAAATACTTATTTATAAAATCAAGCGACTTTTCCATTGCTGCATGATATAATGGATATGCTTTTGCATAGTCATTTTTCTTCCAGTATAAAATTGCCAGGTCTTCCTGTGTCTGTACGTACAAAGGGTGATCAATTCCTAGTGCCTGTTCCCTGATATGTAAAACTCCTTCCAGCATAGGTATCGCATCATCATAGCGGCCTTTATATCTCAGGTAATTTCCCAGGTCGCTTATTACTTTTGCATAAGCAGGGTTGGATTCTCCCAACGATGCTTTATAAATAGCTGCGGAACGCCTTAACATCTCTTCTACTTTGTCATCTTTTTTCATGATGATATATAGAATAGCAAGGTTATTAAGCATATTAGCGAACTCGGGTTTTCCCTTTTCCAATTTCTTTTCCAAGCCCAGGTAGATTCTTTCTGCTTCATTATATTTACCCATCTGCTGGTAAAGCAAAGCAAGGTTGGAAAAAAATTTAAGATGATTTTTTGATTTTTTTACTTCCAGCTTGCCGGCCAGTTTTAACGCATCTTCCAGCAACGCAGCTCCAGCCTCGTAACGACCAATTGATTGATATAAGATTGCTTTATTATTCAAAATAATGGCATGCGTCATTGCTTCCAGCTGATTATTTTCCTTTATTACATTAATGGCATTTTCAAATTCTTTTTCTGATTCATTATACTGACCCCGGTTATAATGCAAAACCGCATAGTTATTCAAAGATGCTGCAACACTCATATTTGCTTCCCCAAGTTTTTCCTTTCGCATATTCAATGCATCAGCTGTAAATTTTTCTGCCTGTCCGAAACGTCCCATAGAAGTATATAAAAGACCCTGGCTGGAAATTGTTTTCAGGTAACCAAGGTCATTTTCCAGATTTGCCTTCTCAAAATATTCTTTTGCTGCATCTAATCTTTTTTCTGCAAAAACAAAGCGGCCGGTTACATAAGCTGATTGACCCATTTGCAAATTCAGCCTCGCATTTTCTTCATTATTTAGTGCGGCATCTTTGTATATAGAATTGGCAATACCTGCCAATCGCAGGAATTTTGTCCCAAACTCACCCCTGCCTCTTCCACCAAATAAACCTGCATTATCACTTAGCAACAAAGCATAATCAATATCAGTAGAGTCGAAGTCAGCTTTAAAGTCATCCAGTTCTTTATAGGCTGCCTGCTTTGCTTTGTTTTTAGCATTGTATTTGGCATTATTGGCCTCAGATTCTGCTTTACCTTTTACCCGATCCTTAATCTTATTAAGAATCTGAGATTGTAAATTGGAAAATAAAAAAAGTAAGAATATTCCAAAAAAAACCTTCATACATATTTTAATTAAATGGAAATAAGATTTTTCAAGTTACAAATAAATAAGTTATTAATAAATCAGGATTACTCCGGTACACCAAACATCCCTTTACATCGCATTTTATTATATAAGGCTTAGCGGCGACATAAAACAGTATTGCATGATAATCTTTCTTTTTTTTCTATTACAAATGCCTTTCGTTTTATAGCATTCGGATTTTCAATTCCCGCTATATTAATTAATATTCATATTTCAGTCGTAACTTTCGTGAAAAATATAAAATGAAAAAAATAGTTTACTCTGTTTACATCCTATTAATTTCTCTTAACGGTTTTTCACAGAACTGTGAAGAAAGAGAAGGGAAATTATTAGAAGCCATTGGAAATTTTTCTGCTACGGCAATTTATAATACTTATGGTGTTATCGGTAGTATTGCGGATGGATTTGGGGGAGACGTTTATAAAGCAGAAATGGTAAACAGTTTATTAAGTGCCCAGATATCACTTTGCGATAACCTGATTAAAGTGATGGATAGCCTGAAAACTGACAAAACTCTGACTGCAGCATCAGATCAAAACTATGCGACCGATGTAGTTGCCATCCTCAAAGGACTAAAGAACCAGGCAAAGTTTTTCCTTGAATATGTTAAAGACAAGTCGCAGCAAAAATTGGACGACTATAGTAATCAACGGGATAAAAACTGGAAAGATATTTGCAAACTGATGGGCATTGAGGAATAGGATCAATTACAACCCAGCACTTCACAAAGCTTAGCCTCAAGTTCAGGACCCCTGAGATTTTTACCAATAATTTTTCCCTGTGGATCAATAAGAAAATTTTGAGGAATGCTGCTGATGCGATACATTTTTGCAACCGAATTATTCCAGAATTGCAGATCGCTAACATGAGTCCAGTTAAGATTATCTTCCTTAATTGCATCAATCCATTTTATTTTCTGCCCTGGTCTGTCGAGTGACACTCCCAGAACCGTGAAGTTTTTATTATAAAATTTATTATAATTTTCTACAACATTCGGGTTCTCAAGCCGGCATGGTTGGCACCAGCTGGCCCAAAAATCCACCAGTACATATTTACCCCTGAAAGACGAAAGTGATACCGGTGTTCCTGTTGTATCTGCCTGAGTAAAGTCTAAAGCTGTTGTTCCTATTGCGCCTATTTTCTTTTCGGCTATTAAAGCCTCTAACTTCTTTCCTGAGGAAGTATTACGAACGGATAAATCCATTTGATTAAACCTGTTTTCCAGTTTCACCACATCTTCATTAAACTGGTAGGTTACTTCAAGTATAAATGGAGTAACCATGGAACGGGGTCTATTATTAATAAAACTATCAATCTCCGTTTGCATTTTATCTTGAATTCCGGTATATACTTTCATCATTTCTTCTCTTTCAGTTCCCGGCATTGTATTATTAATTGTATTGGCTAATGTGCTTATTTGCTGTGCCAACGGTAAAAAGCCAGTAATGAAATCACTGAAATCTTTTTGAGAAGCAGATCCTTCAATTTTATAATTATCAGGTTTTGCTTTATTCCCTTTTACAGAAATAACAGCATTCTCAACATAAAGCTCAATAGGTTTTTGCACTTTATCAATAATAATAAAACAGAGTACGGGTTCATCAACTTTTTCTTTGAAAGTAAATTTTCCTTTTTTAAGTGTTGTTGAAAGCCATACTGTTTGCTGACCGTTCTGATAAAGACTAACCTTGGTTCCATCAGCATATCCATCCAGCTTCCCAAGAATGGTAAACCCTTTAGGATTTGGCTGAGCAAACATAATAACCGGTAACAGTAATAAAAAGAAAAATAATTTTTTCATTAACATATAATAGTTTGATGATTGGAATAGCCGCATCTACAGCATACAAATTTATAAAATGAAACCAGACAACAAAAACCTTATCAGCCAATTATTGACGAAAGAAAGGTTTTTGTGGATGCATTAACATCTGTGCTGGTTTCCAATGCTTTAATAAAGGCACTGCCGATAATGGCACCGTTTGCCAGTTGGCAAACAGCATTAAATGAAGCTTTATCCTTAATTCCAAAGCCTACAAGCACCGGATTTTTGAGATTTAAGCTTTTAAGCCTTAGCAAGTATTCTTCAGTATTCACTGCTTTTTTTTCACTTCCGGTAGTTGATGAAGATGAAACTGCATATATGAAACCGCTACTTAAGCTATCCAGTTTCAGAATCCGTTCTTCAGAAGTCTCCGGAGTAACAAGAAAAATAAAATCCAGGTTATACTTTTTAATAATAGCCCCGTACTCTGTTTCAAATTCAAATTCCGGTAAATCTGGTAATATCAACCCATCAATACCAACGGCTGAGGCATCGGCACAAAATTTTTCAAAGCCATATTGAAGGACGGGATTCATGTATCCCATAAGAATTACCGGAATATCTTCAACCCCTGAAGGAGAGTTAATGCTCCGCATTTCACGAAGCTGTTCAAAAAGTTTTTTGATAGTCATGCCATTCGCCAATGCAACACTACTGCTATGTTGTATTACAGGACCATCAGCCAGCGGGTCGCTGTAAGGCATACCAAGCTCAATGATATTTGCTCCGTTTTGCTGCAAGGCCTTCATCACTTCAATTGTTGAATTCAATTGAGGGTAGCCAGCAGTGCAGTAAACGTTCAATATATTTCTACTCTTTGTTTCAAATATTTTTTTTATCCTGCTCATTATGTTTAAATGCTAAGACGCAAAGACGCAAAGTTTCGCTGAGAACTTTTTTACGTTACTTAGCGATCTGGTGTCATTACGGTTAAGAAATATTTTTCATGTACGTATCCAAATCCTTATCCCCTCTTCCACTCAAACAAACAATAATAACATCACTGTTTTTAAAATTAATCATCTTCAAAGCATGTAAAGCATGTGCCGATTCAAGTGCCGGTATTATACCTTCCAGCCTCGCCAGTTCAAAAGCTGCATTCAATGCCTTTTTATCAGTTGCACTTAAAAAAATTGCTCTGCCACTCGTAAACAAATGTGCATGCAGCGGACCAATACCAGGATAATCCAAACCAGCAGATATACTGTGTGGTTCCACTACCTGTCCATCTTCTGTTTGCATTAGCAAACTTTTACTGCCATGCAAAATACCCGGTGTCCCCAATTGGGTGGTAGCAGCACTTTTACCACTATTTATTCCTTCACCGGCAGCTTCCACAGCAATCAACTGTACAGAAGGTTCATCCAGGTAATGATAAAATGCTCCGGCGGCATTGCTACCACCACCCACACAAGCTATTACATGAGTTGGCAATTCTTTACCGGTTTTGTCAAATAATTGCTTACGCATTTCTTCACTAATCACACTCTGAAACCTAGCCACCATATCCGGGTAAGGATGCGGCCCTACTACACTGCCAATAATATAATGAGTATCGTTCGGATTATTTATCCAATCCCGAATTGCTTCATTTGTTGCGTCTTTTAAAGTCTTACTGCCACTAACCGCCGGTATAACTGTAGCCCCCAGCATTTTCATTCTCGCCACATTCGGCGCCTGCCTTTCAATATCTTTTTCGCCCATGTACACAATGCATTCAACCCCTTTTAATGCACACACAGTAGCCGTGGCCACTCCATGCTGACCAGCACCTGTTTCTGCAATGATCCTTTTCTTGCCCAATCTTTCTGCCAGTAAAATTTGTCCTATCGTATTATTTATTTTATGTGCCCCTGTATGGCAAAGATCTTCCCGCTTCAGGTAAACAGTTACTCCGTATCTTTTGCTCAACCGTTCTGCTAAATATAAAGGTGTTGGTCTGCCCACATAATCTTTTAGTAATTGCTGAAACTCTTTTTGAAAATTTTCTTCATAAATAATCTCCAGATACTTTGTCCGCAGTTCTTCCACATTGCGGTGCAACATTTCCGGTATAAAGGCGCCGCCGAATTGGCCGTAATAGCCTTGTTCGTTTGGTTGTTGATATGTTTGTGTTGTTGACATTTTGTTTTTTTTATTTACCCAGCTTCAGTACTACTATCATCGTCTGTTGCATCACACTCTTGTACGTCCCGTTTTCAAAGCATCAAAACCCACCCCAATTTCGTAAAGCATATAGTTTCCCTCAATTCGCCCCTCCAAGGAGGGGATGTGTCCCATAGTTCTAATTTCTTTCCGGCCACTTATCCAACAAATGATTCATCGACCTAAGTCCCCCTTTAGGGGACAGGGGCATCCTATTTCTTCAACCCCTGCCTGAACTGCAACACTTTCCCCATATCCTTCACTCCCGGTTCTTTTTCAAACAGGCTGTTGATATCCACCCCAAAATAATCAGGATGTTTAAAGGCTTTAACTTTCGGCGCATCATCGGGGCCAATACCACCACTTAAGAAAAATGGTTTTTCAATTTTTGCTTTGGTCAAAATACTCCAGTCAAATTGTTTACCGGAACCTCCGATGCTTTCTTTCAACCCGCCGGTATCAAATAAATAATAATCACAAACGGCATCATATGGCGCAACCAGTTTGTCAATGTCCTCATCACCGGTTATACGAAAAGCTTTTATCACTTCCACTTCGGTGCTCAGATCTTCACACATCTCCGGACTTTCGTCTCCGTGCAGTTGTACTGCATCCAGACCGTAATCATCTATTGCATCCAGCACTTCAATCATCTCCGGATTTACAAACACTCCCACTTTTTTTAAATCAAAATCTGCTTTTTTCAGATCTTTTTTTGAAATCTTATCACCGATGTACCGGGGAGATTCTTTATAGAAAATCAAACCGGCAAAATCAATATCCAATCCATCTAACTGCTGGAGTTGTTTCATTTCGGTGATGCCACATACTTTTATATTCATATTGTTTGGTTTTAGCCACGAATTACACAAATTTCACTAAAGAGTCGTTATAATTCGCAGATGCAATATTTATTTTAAATCGTTAAGAAATTCAGATTTAAATCACATGAATTTATAGTAATTATTTTCTAAATTTTCTTATTCGTGGTATTCGTGCCATTCGAGGCCAACTCTTCCACAAATTCTTCAAACGCCTTTCCCGGATTTTCTTCTTTCATAAAGTTCTCGCCAATCAAAAATCCTTTAAATCCGGCATTCCGCAAAGTTACAATTGTATCAATGCTACTGATACCACTTTCTGCAATTGCTGGTTTTTCACCCGGTATCTTATCAATTAATTTCAGTGATGTTTCAATATCTACCTTGAAAGTTTTCAGATTGCGGTTATTCACTCCTACCATACTCACTTCATCACAGTAATGGCCCAATTCTTCTTCATTGTGAATTTCTAAAATTGACTCCAGCCCGATATCACCGGCATACGATGCAAATTCTTTTACTTCTGCAGGAGAAAGAATTGCTGCAATTAACAAAATCACATCCGCCCCAAAAGCCTTTGCCTCCGCTATCTGCCATTTATCAATAATAAATTCTTTTCGCAGCACCGGAATATCCGTCACTATTTTTGTTTGTATCAAATCATCCAGATCACCTCCGAAAAATTCATCATCGGTCAATACTGAAATACCAGCTGCATGTTTATTATACGAAACCACTACCGGCTCAACTTCCAGTTCTTTTGTTTTAAACCACCCTTTACTTGGGCTTCTTCTTTTAAATTCGGCAATGATACCAGAACCACCTGGCTGCTCTAAGCTTTTAACCAGCGAACGGGTATTTATCTGCCAAAAAAAACCATCCTTTTCAAACCGATCAATGCTACTCATTGGTTTGAACTTTTCAACTTCTTTTCTTTTTGCGGCAACAATTGTTTCTAAAATATCCATTTTAAACTTATTCAAAAATCAAAAAAATTATTGTAGTTGTATAAGCCTTGAAAGTGCATTATTCGCCTCTCCACTTTCCAAACTCTTCACCGCTGCATTATATGCATCCTGATAAATTTTATATTTCCCGGTACAGTGTAATGCCATTGCCGCATTGGCCAGTACAACAGCATTTTGAGCCCAGGTTCCATCACCTTTCAATATTGCAGTGAAAATTTTTGCTGCTTCCTCTACACTATTACCTCCGCTAATGTCTTGTGCCGATACCATCCTTTTGCCCAATTGTTCCGGTGTCATTATCTGCTCCCCTTCGTTAGTAATCACTTTTGTATCGTTGGTCAAGGATATTTCATCGTAACCATCAAGACTGTGAATTATTGTAAAAGGCTTACCTTCTAATTGCAAAAGATAATTATATATCCTCGCCATCTCCAAGCTAAAAACTCCCACTAACTGGTAAGCCGGACTTGCCGGGTTTGCCATCGGTCCCAGCATATTGAAGAAAGTCCGCATCGCCAGGTTTTTTCGTATAGGCCCCACCGTTTTTAAAGCCGGATGAAATAGCGGAGCATGAAGAAAACAAATATTCGCTTCCTCTAACTCCTTTTTCAGCTTCCCATTTTCATTACTGAATTTATAGCCCAGCTCCTCCATCACATTTGAAGCTCCGCTGATAGATGAGGCACCGTAGTTACCATGCTTGGCCACTTTTTGTCCGGTACCCGCTACAATAAAGCAAGCCAATGTTGAAATATTGAAAGTATTCTTTCCATCACCACCAGTGCCAACAATGTCTATTGTTTCATATCCATTCAAATCAACATTCACGGATAGCTCCAACAATGCATCTCTGAATCCCTGTAATTCTTCAATCGTAATACTTCTCATCAGGTACACCGTCATAAAAGCCGTTACTTCATGTTCATTGTAAATGCCTTTGCCGATGTTCACTAACACTTCTTTTGCAGAATCTCTTGTTAGTGTTTTGTGTTCAAATAAATATTGTAAAATCTTCTTCATGCCTCTGTCCCCTAAAGGGGAACTTAGTTTTGTTGTTAATAATATTATTCAAAAATCTTTTTGCTCAAACTATCAGTAAACAATCTTGTGCTTTAGTTCACTAAAGCCCCCTTTAGGGGGTTGGGGGCTTCAACCAATTTCTCAAAATCTTTTCTCCATCTGGCGTCAGCACACTTTCCGGATGAAATTGCACACCCTGCACATCATATTTTTTATGCTGCAATGCCATGATATAATTATTCTCATCTCTTGCTGTCACTTCCAGTTCCACAGGAAAATTTTCTTCTGCAATTATCCAACTATGATAACGACCCACTTCTAATGTCTCTGGCAATCCCTCAAACAGTTGAGCTTTCTTAGTAACGTCTATTTTAACCGGCGTTGCTACGCCATGATAAACAGTTGTAAGATTGGTCAACGTTCCTCCAAATGCTTCACCAATTGCCTGGTGTCCGAGACAAACACCTAAGATAGATTTAGTGGCAGCATATTTCTTTATCAATGGTAATAATAAACCTGCTTCTTCCGGAATACCCGGTCCGGGGGATAGAATAATTTTATCATAGTTGTTCACCTGATCCAGTGTAATCTGGTCGTTGCGATATACCTCTACTTTTATATGTGTAATCTTTTCTACAAGATGTACAAGGTTGTAAGTAAAGGAATCATAATTATCGAATACAAGTATCTTCATAGTTAATAGTTCATGGTTGATAGTTCATAGTTGAAGGTTGATAGTTTTTTACAGACTATGAACCATGAACAATGAACCCTTAGTTATTTTTTAAATTTTCTGAGCA
>JBARSW010000154.1:0-23373 GCA_049644925.1 Chitinophagaceae bacterium
TAATAAATACGGCCTCTATTTCAGGTGCTAATACACTTTTTATTGAAGCTAATCCTGATAATGACCAGCTGGAACAGTACCATTTCAATAATTTCGCTTTCAGAAATATTTATGTAAAACCTGATAGCCTTAACCCTCTTTTAGATGTTACATTTGATGGGGTTCATATCTTAAACAGGGATATTGTTTCTTCAAAACCCGATATTGTAGTTAAGCTGAAAGACGAAGCCCGTTGGATGATATTAGATGACACGTCACTTCTTACTTTGCATATTCGTTATCCCAACGGAACGCTGAGGCGGTTCTACTTCAATAACGATACTTTACGGTTTAACCCTGCTGGTCAGGCACCAAATACTGATAATACAGCAACAATTAATTTCAAGCCTTATTTTACACAAGATGGCCAATATGAAATGATAATAACCGGGAAAGACAAAAGTGACAATGAGGCAGGGAGTATTGAATACCGGGTAGTTTTTGATATCATAAATAAGCCGATGATTTCAAATATGCTGAATTATCCAAATCCATTTACTACCTCTACAGCCTTTGTATTTACTATCACAGGTAATGAGGTTCCTCAGAATATTAAGATAGAGATTATGACGGTTACCGGTAGAATTGTTAGAGAAATTACAAAAGGAGAATTGGGTGCTTTACATATTGGCCGCAATATAACCGAGTTTAAATGGGACGGAACGGATCAATATGGGCAAAAATTAGCGAATGGAATCTATTTGTACAGAGTAGTTACTAATCTGAATGGGAAAATGCTGGATAAATACAAAGCAGAAGGTGATAATACTGATAAGTATTTCAACAAAGGATATGGTAAAATGTACCTGATGCGCTAAGCTTATCAAGCAATTTTATGGTTAAGGGTCGCTTATGCGACCCTTTTCTTTATTTCGTAAATCAAAGATCTGCCGAATTGTTAGTTTTGCTGCTTTAAGTATAAAATATGGCCAAAATTGGAATTAATATATCGACTGGTAGTTTACAACAAGAAGAAATAATTGTTGGAATTGATTTGGGAACGACTAATAGCCTGGTAAGTATAATACATCCAGAAAGCAAAATACCTGTAGTGCTGAAAGAACATGATGGTAATGCCCTGGTTCCTTCTGTAATTCATTTTGGTGAAAATGGAAGTATAACTGTTGGAGATACTGCTAAGGAATTGTTGATAGCTGAACCCCAAAATACAATTTTCTCTGTCAAAAGACTCATGGGTAAATCTTATAATGATGTAAGGAATTATTCATCATTTTATACCTACAAAGTAATTGATGATAACTCAGAAAGCCTGGTGAAAGTACAGGTCGGTGATAAGTTTTATTCTCCTATTGAACTATCTTCTTTTATTCTTAAAGAACTAAAAACAAGAGCTGAACATATTTTAAAGACACCAGTGAATAAGACGGTAATTACCGTACCGGCTTATTTTAATGATGCTCAAAGGCAGGCAACAAGAGATGCCGGAAGATTAGCGGGTTTTGATGTTTTACGAATAATAAATGAACCAACTGCTGCCAGCCTTGCATATGGACTTGGCATGAAGGCGGATGAAACAAAAACAATAGCTGTTTATGATTTGGGTGGTGGCACTTTCGACATTTCAATCCTCCGGATTACCGGTGGAATATTTGAAGTGCTTTCCACAAATGGAGATACTTACCTGGGTGGGGATGATTTTGACAGAGCTGTGCTAAAGCATTGGATTTCCATTTTGGGACTTACTGATGAAGAATATACATATAATAAGAATATTGCTCAGCAACTTAGGTTGTTGGCAGAAAAGGCCAAAAAACAACTTAGCACTGATGAATTATTCAAAGGGCAAATTGCTGAAACTGATTTAGAACTAGCAAAAGAAGTTTTTGAAAAGTTAATCACATCTCTTGTTGAAAAAACAATTAAATGTTGCGAAAATGCACTTCAGGATTCAAAACTCAACAAAGGTGATATTGATGAAGTGGTAATGGTAGGTGGTTCTACCAGGGTGCCATTAGTAAAAAAAATGGTTAAAGAATTTTTTCGTCAACCATTAGATGATTCATTAAATCCGGATGAAGTTGTTGCTCTTGGTGCAGCTGTTCAGGCAGATATTCTGGCGGGGAACAATAAAGATTTCTTATTGCTTGATATTACTCCACTTTCATTGGGAATAGAAACAATGGGTGGTCTGATGGATGTTTTGATACCACGCAATACAAAAATTCCTTCAAAATCCGGCAGACAATATACCACACAGCAAGATGGACAGAGTGGTATACGGATTGCTGTTTTCCAGGGTGAACGGGACCTTGTGAAGGACAATCGTAAACTGGCAGAGTTTAATCTGGCAGGTATCCCGGGTATGCCTGCAGGATTGCCAAAAGTTGAAATATCTTTTCTGGTAAATGCTGACGGAATTTTATTAGTTAAAGCAAAGGAATTAAGAAGTGGTGTAGAGCAAACAATTGAAGTAAAACCGCAATATGGATTGACAGATGCTGAGGTTGAAAAAATGTTGCTGGACTCTATTACAAATGCTAAAAATGATATGGTGACAAGAGCATTGGTAGAAGCACAGACTGAAGCAAAGCTGATATTAAATACGACAAGACTTTTTGTGGAAAAAAACAAAGGGTTTCTTCTGCCGGAAGAAGTAAATCTTACTGAAACAACGATGAAGGAACTGGAACAAAAAATGTCTTCCACAGATAAAGATGCAATACAGGCTACTATTGAAATGCTGAATGAGATATCAAGGCCGTATGCAGAGCGATTAATGGATCATGCAATATCAAGAGCTTTAAAGGGTAAGGGTATAACAGAATAATTATTCAGCGTATTACAGCTTCAAGTATATTATATGAAACTGTTTCTGCCAGTATTGTAGCCGGGTAGGAAAGCTTTGCTACTCTTTTTACAGCAAGACTATCCTTTTTATCAATCACAAATATCAAATCCTTTCCTTTCCAGGATGGATCAGTTTCGCCAAATACAATGAAACGGGAAAGAGCTGCTCTTTTTTGTGCAACATACGGGGTAGTAAATGGATGTGCGAGCCATGGATATGCTTTCGTATATACAGTACTCATATAAGGGATTAGTTCATCTGTACCAATAATCAAAGTCCGGTTTGTGGTGTGCTTATTTAAAAGGGCAAATATTCCTTGTTGTTCAAAGTTTAAATATGAGGTAGATGTTGTTTTTGTTTTAACACTGCTTTGCTTATAAATCCATACCAGGTTGTCAGAAAAGAAGAGCAATAAAAAAAATACAAAATTGATCTTTTGAAAAACTGACACTGATAATTTACTAAATAGATAATGTAAAGCTGGTATTCCAAGTAAAAACAAAGATGTCCAGATATAACCTCTGGTGAAATGCAGCGGCTGCATTGGCTTCATTATCATCTCATGATTAGCAAGGCTGAATGCAACAAGGAACCAGAGCAGTAATAACCGGTTTTTGCTCTGGAAAAAAAACTTTCCAGGTTTACTTGTCTTTAATACACTCAGTAATGCCAATAAGCCGGTGATGAAGTAGGCAGGTATAATACTAAAAAAACGGAGCCGCCAGTTAAGGGCATATTGTTCATTTACAGACTGGTGATCATTAAATTGATTAAGAAAATAGAGGTAATAGTATAAGTGAAAGAGTAATATCAAAAACTCACCGGTCACTAGCCAGGCCGGAATACTTTTATTTTTGAATACTATTTTTTCTGCCAATAACCAGGCACTTGCGATACTTAAAAGCTCAATGCCTGTAAAAGGATGCGATACAGAAAGAATTGCTGATATAGCCAGTACTCCTGCCCATTTTTGTTTTAACAGGCAATATATCACTGAAAGAAATAAAAAATGATAATAGGCCTCACAGGAAAAAAATAGAGACCTGCCAAAATTAAGACCCCACCAGCCAGCACCGGGATCAAGGAAGAAAATGCTATTAACAGTTAATGAGCCGTAAAGTAACTGAGCAAAAAATCCACCGAGAGTTAGTAAGCCGCCGCCCCATGCAAAAAGCCAGATGCTGATAGTCCTGTATTTATTTCCGGGAAACATGTGATCATAAATGGAAATGAGTAACCGAAAGCAAATTAATGAACAGATTAGTGTAAAGGGTATCAATATCCAACCAGGTGGAATACCTGCTTTTAAGAGAACTGCAAAGAGGATTGTCTGCGTTTGAAAATAAATGGGTTGATGATCATCAGAATCATTAAATGGATTGCTATAAAAGATACTGGCCTTGTCACTGTCAAGATACTGTTTGGCATATGCCATATACGATATATTGTCATGTTGTATAAAGCCGGTTGGCACCAGGTCTTTGGAATGATTAAAAAGATAGCCAAGAAAGAAAACAAGCATTGGCGCAGTCAACAACAAAGCGAATAGCCAGTTTCTATATTTGAAAATCATTCGGATTTTTCTTTTTTAGAAGTTGTAAGATAAAGAATATTGAAAAAAGCAGCAGGGTAAATGAGGAAACATGTACTGCTATCTTGATAAAATCATGTGGCTCAAATTTGAACGTAATAATATGTTTTCCTGTCGATACCTGAACACTCATAAATGCCCGGTTGGTGAGATAAACCGGTATTTCAATATTATCTTCAAATGCCCGCCAACCATGATGATATTGCTGAAAAAGGTTTAGTAGCCCATAATTATCTGCGGTCACCTCTAGTTCTATTTTACTGGGCTCAAATTTCAGAATTGTGATAGTTCCAGTTGTATGTGCATTGATTTCTATACTACGGCCAATTCTTTCAAACAAAACTATTCTGCCGCTATCAGGAAAGTTAATGTTAGACAAAACAGTGCTGTCAGAAAAATAAACGAAAGGGTAGTTGTTTAATACCTTTCTTAGCATTGTGTCTTTCAGGAAAATATTATAGTTGGTATTTATGGTTGGCGTTATAACATGATCTTGTACACTGATTTTTTTGTTATAGAATTTTTCCTGTCCCAGGAGAGACACAGTTGAGGAATCAGTAGCAGTAGTCGTTACAGGTTTTGCTATCTCAGTTAGTGGGTAATTTTTTGGGAATGAAGCCAGATATTGATTGATGACTTTGGGTTTTACCTGAGAGATAAAAGTAAAGGGTAATGCCATCCAGCAAAAAATAATACTGTTAGCAATAACTAGGGTGGGTAAATAACTCTTAAACCCTTTCCAAGCGACAAGAAGGAATAAGCTTAGAAAAATCATTTGAATGATTCCTTGTATAACAATTATATCTGCAAAGCTGAGTTTGTCAAGAAATATTTTTAGATTCTCTTTCCCGGTAAGTTGAAACAGGTTGCATTGTTTTATATAATAGATGGAAAGTAGTAAAAGCAGGCATATAATAGTTATAGTTATTATTTTTATTCTTTTGCTCGCAGTGTCTTTCGTTGTCAGGAATATATTCAATGCAGGAGCAGCTATCAAAATAATACCGATTGTAGTGAAAATGCGCATAGTAGCCGGATGCCTGAATGTATTCATAAACGGCAGGAAACGATGACACCATTCTCTAAGTGGCGTGACATCACCCAGGCTAAAAAGAAAGGAAAAGAGAATGAGGACGCCAATAAATTTATAAACAGGTTTCAGTTTTCCCGCCATAGCTAGCAGGAAGAAAATAAGAATGAATATTCCTGTTGATGCGTTCCTTGCAACCAGGTCGGTTTGCAGAAAGGAATGGCTCTTTGATACAGCAGAAGGTAATAAGTAGGATAAACTGCTGAAGGGAGGAAATGCATTTGTTTGTATCCTTGCCAAGCTGGCCCCGCTTCCTCTTTCATAATATACAAAAAAATCCCACCAGGATAAAACAGCGGGGCTAACGATAAGAAGCGAAATAATGACAGTGATTACGGAAAATGCCAAAACAGGTTTTAGTGACTTCTCTTTATAATGCCGAAATATCCATATAATAAAACCGATAAGAAGAAGATAAAGACTATAAATAAAAAAACTGGGATAACCGGCAGTGAGTAAGAAGCATAGTGCCAGGGAGAGCTTTATCGCAGTCTTCAGTTCAGGTTTATTTAACAGTCGGTAGAAATATAGAAAAACATAAGGAAGGTATGCTGCACTGGTTATCCAGGGAATAATTGAGCCACTGTCTGTCATAAAGCCACAACATAAATAAGCAGTGGCTGATATGAGGGCTGAGGCCGTATTATTATTAAATTCTTTCACCAGTTTATACATCCCGGCAGCCGCAATAAACAAATAGAAAAGCAATTCCCATTGCAGAACTGTCATGTTATACCTGGTGAAAAGTGAAATGAACATAACTACAGGATTCCAAACTCCACTTTGAATATCACTATGCAATGGAAGTCCTGTATACAAGTATAGATTCCACCAGGGGAAATGACCGTTTTGAATCGCTTCACTAATATGGTAGCGATATGGAAGAAAATAAACTAACGCATCGTTTTTAAGACTGAATATATGAAAAGTCAATGGCCAGTAAGCAACTAAAGTGATCAAAAGTAAAAGCAGGTATTGCTTCCGGTTTAATATGAAATTTTTGATCTTTTGCATATTATTGTTTCTTCCATATAGCCAAAATACTTTTTCCAAAGGAAAAAAAGAGAATACGATCCATGATCTTAGAGACCGGGATTATCCATTGATCCCATAATTGAACTTGCCTCTTTGACGGGTATGATTGCCTTAATAATATTTTATTCAGTAAGGAGGCAAAAAAACCAATTGAGTCAAGATAGGTAACTTTTTTCCGTGTAAAGGAAGCTGGCTGAATTGCAGATAATGTTTTGCGGTTATATCTCCTGTAGTGGCCAATTGCTTTATCGAAAGGGCTGAATAAAAATTGGAATGCAGGGGAGAGGATGATTAGATGCCCACCCTGTGCTAGATAATCAGTTGCTATCTTTATCTCATCCGCATCATTTTGTATATGCTCAAGAACATCTATATAAATGATACAATCAAACTTGTCATTCTTATCTAATGAATTTAATGTCCCATGTATTGCTTTGCAATTAGATGGTAATAATTTGTCGTTTATCTTCTGTTGCAGGACTTGTCGCATTGTTTCATCCGGCTCTATTAACAGCCAGCTATCAGCTTTGCCTTTGTTCAATAAAAGTGTGGTTCCTCCAATGCCGGCTCCAACTTCCAATACTCTCCCTTCCAGAAATACTGATATATGGCTGGCCAAATAATTTTTCCAGTTTGTTGCTGCTTCAAAAAGCTGTAGTTCATCACCCGGGTATTTGTAATCGTTTTTCATGCAGTGATTGTATCAACGGCACCGGTAAAATCTTTATAGTGATGAGCCGGTACAAATTTTCGCTGGGACTCAGATGAAAAATACAGGAACATAGTAACAAGAGATAGCAGGACACTTTGTAGAAGCACAATAAGCATAGAGGACATAACCGTAGATGTCCAGCCCGGAATGGCTAGTATAGTGAAGGTTTTAACTCCAAGCAGTGTAAGGATGATCAATAAAGAAAAACCAATAAGACAGCAGGAAAAAATCAGCAGGCGTCCGGCAATGATCTCCATGAAAATGGAAATAGCGCCAAGTCCCAAGAGCAATAATTTGCTAAAGCTCATTTTCGATTGCCCTGCATACCTGGCTCCTTTATGGGTTTGGATGGTTGAATAAGCAAGCCCTGATTTTAAAATTCCCCCGGCAAGATGACTCCATATCTCACTATAATAAACAATTTTATCAAGAGAAGTTTTGGGCATTATCATAAAATTACCAAAGGAAATACTACGGCCGGTTAGCCACCTGAAACTGATTTTATAAAGTAAATAAAATAATTTGAACAACAGGTCTTCCCTGCGGGAACTTCGGTGGGCAAAAATTATATCATTATTTTTTTTCTCAGCGGCCTGCAATAATTCAAGTGCATCCTCGGGCCGGTCTTCTCCATCTGTATCCATGATCAGCACCTTATCGCTACTGATATTCTCCTTTATATAGGATAAGCCAATTGCTAATGCTTTCTGGTGTCCAATATTTCGCTGCAAGTGCAATACCTGTACCTGAAAAGATGTTCCATTATTAATTTTCACTTCTTCCGTTGATCCATCATTTACAATTAAAATATTGAAGTGATAATCCTTCAAGTGGGAAAATGTTTTCGCTAATTCAATTAAAAGCCGGTTAAGCGATTCTCCATCGTTATATAAAGGACACAGTATGGTGACATTATTTTGCATGTGCGGGTTTAAAGATACAATCCAGGCCTATTATAATGAAATACCTGTTGGTATTCAGTCGCTAAACTTTGTTTTAAGTTTTAGGAAATAGTTTTCAAAATAATTATAACTCAACCAGCTTATCAAGACTGCACAACCGGCTGCGGTTACGGAAATGGTTAGCTGTGCCGCCATAACGGGAATTTGTTTCTTAACAATATCCAGTAAATAACTATTCATGAGCAGGTATACCGGCCAGTGAAATATGTAAAAAGAATAGGATATCCGTCCAAAGAACTTCAGCAAAGGGATATTAAAAATGAAGTTGATGATCTTTGTTTCTCTGTTAACTGCCTCGTATACTAATAAGCCAAACATCATGGCAAAAGTACTATATCCCACCAGACCCGTGTAGGGGAATGAAAATGAATAGAAGCGGTTGATGAAATAAAAAAGAAAATTAATGACTGCAAAGCTCAATACTATTGCTGCTGTATTCTTTTTGATGAACTCAAAATTCATGTGTTTCTGTAATGCAACAATACAGCCGATGCAAATACCATCTATACGAGTAAAAGTATAAAGATTATAATAGGCGAGGTTTTCAAATTTATATATCCACAACCCAAAGCGGAAAAGTATTACCAGCAATAATAGAGTACAAATAAATATCAAAAGATACTTTGGTCTTTTGAGTAAAAGTATTACCAGTGGCCAGAAAATATAGAATTGTTCTTCAACAGCTAAAGACCAATAGTGATTCAGTATATGGGCATTATTGGGATCTTTAAATATAAATAACCAGTTCTGCAGGTAAGTCCAGAGGAAAAATTGGTTGTGAGTATAATAATCCCAACTAATAGTTGAGGAAGTAAAGACCGGGAGAATAAAAATGAATATAATAAGGCTCAGGTAGTATAGTGGAAATATTCGTAACACCCGGCGCATATAAAAATTTCGAAAAAAATGAGGTTTCCCCACCGTATTCATTAAAATATCTGTGATCAGAAATCCCGAAAGCACAAAGAAGAGATCAACACCCAACCAGCCAAAATAAGATTGTTGAATGAACCCGAAATTATGATAAAGTACCACCAGCAGTATAGCCATGCCCCTGAGGCCGTCTAAGGCAGGATAATAAGACCTGTTTGTAGTAACAGCTGTCATGCAGGGGAGAAGAAATGGGGTTAGTTATTTCTCTTTCAAAGATAGTCTTCTGAGCAAATACTTACCAAGAATGTCAAATTCGAGGTTAATAGTATTTCCTCCCATTACCTGATGAATATTTGTATGTTCATAAGTGTAAGGGATAATTGCCACAGTAAAGCTTTTCTTTTTAACATTAAAAGCTGTCAGGCTGATGCCATTTAAGCTGATAGAACCTTTCTCAATTATAAGTTCCGCAAATTTTCCCGGAAATTGAAACTCAAACTCCCAACTGCCTTCTTTTTCTTTTCTCTTTATACATTTTCCAACTGCATCTACATGACCCTGAACAATATGACCATCTAGCCGACCATTCATTTGCAGGCATTGCTCAAGGTTTACTAATGTTCCTTCTTTCCAGCTGCCAAGGTTGGTTTTTTGAATTGTTTCATCAATGGCAGTAATCCGGTGGCTGTTTGCATTCTTTTCTTCTACCGTAAGGCAAACACCACTATGACTCACACTTTGATCCACTTTAAGCAGGGACGAAATGGGGGATTCAATCCAAAAAGTCTTGTTAGAGCCATTGGAAATGACCTCTTTAACTATCCCCATTGTCTCGATTATACCTGTAAACATGGGGGTAAATTTAGTCAATTTCAATTTCAATTTTAAAATTCCGATTTTCCACCTATATTTGCGTTCCAAAAAATTACCGGAGGAGGTATAAAAATTATGCTGATTATAGACTCAAAAGATTGCGAAAACATTGACAAAGCACTGAAAAAGTACAAGAAGAAATTCGAAAAATCTAAAGTATTACTGCAGTTGCGTGAACGCCAAAGTTTCACTAAACCATCCATAAAACGTCGTGGTGAAGTGTTAAAAGCAATCTACAAACAGAATATTGTAAGCGGAAAGATTGAGAATTAAGCAATCTCCGATCATTATATTTGAAAGATAGTTGTATAGTTTTTTAACTATGTAGCTGTCTTTTTTATTTATATGATGTAGCTTTAATTACATTTTTACGCCAGTGCCAAATTCACCAATTATTCAGTCTTTTCTAGATTATCTCAAATTTGAGAAAAGATTTTCACTTCACACTATTACTTCTTACAGAACCGACCTGGTTGATTTTTTTAATTTCCTGAATTTACATTTTGGTGAAATAAGTTTGAAGGATATCAGCCACACTTTTATACGTAGCTGGTTAGCTGATATTAAAGGCAAAGGATTGGTGGCAAAATCCATTAACCGAAAAATCTCTACTTTAAAATCATTTTTTAAGTATCATCTGAAAAATGGCAATATAGAAGCCACTCCCATGGTTAAAGTAATAAGTCCTAAAATGGGAAAGCGGTTGCCAGTTTTTATAAAAGAAGATGAAAGTGAAAAAATGTTAATCTCTTTGAATTTGGCTACAGAAGATTGGAAAAGTCTTAATGCTAAAATGCTGATAACAATTTTTTATTCCACAGGCATGCGACTAAGTGAACTAATCACTTTAAAGGAAAAACAAATTGATTTAATACGTAAACAGATAAAAGTGCTTGGAAAGGGCAATAAAGAAAGAATTATACCAGTGAGTAGTGAATTAATTGAAATGATTAAGAGCTATATTTCATTAAAGGCAAAAGAATTTGGGAGTCCTCAATCCGGAAAAGTGACTTCTCGGACATCCGGAAAAAATGCAGATGAAATTTTGCTGGTAACAGAAAAGGGGAATAAATTGTATCCCCGGTATGCCTGGTTGTTGGTGAACCAGGTTTTGAGTCAAGCAAGTACGCTTGATAAAAGAAGCCCCCATGTACTCCGGCATACATTTGCCACACATTTAATGAATAACGGTGCAGACCTTAACGCAGTAAAAGAACTTTTAGGTCATAGCAGTCTTGCGGCTACACAGGTATACACACACAATACCATAGAAAAGTTGAAAGATATACACAGAAAAGCACATCCGAAAGCCTAAATTTTCAAATAGAATTAAATATTTAAGAAAATATTTCTTTGGAGAAAAGGTGAAATAGTGTAACTTGAACATGATAAAAGAACCAGATCCTCGGAAAGCATTTATAAGTTCTTTATTTATTGTTTCACTGATTAAAAACTGACGACTATGAACGTAAAAATTCAAACTGTTCATTTTGATGCTGACAGTAAATTGATCGAGTACATTAATCGGAAATTAGAAAAGTTGAGCAATTTCAACGACAGAATAATTCAGGTAAATGTTTTTTTAAAACTCGATAATGTGGCCCATGCAATTAAAGACAAGATCGCAGAAATCCGGGTTCATATTCCCCGGCACAATTTTTTTGTGAAATCAACCAGTAAATCATTCGAAGAGTCCTTTGATGAAGCTTTCGACTCATTGGTAACTCAAATAAAAAAGAATAAAGAAAGGAAAGCAGCTTAAATGATTAAATGAAAAAAGACCCCGCCTGAATAAGACGGGGTCTTTTTTTTTAGGTGTAGTCATAGTTAAAATAACAACATTTAAAGATTTTTTTATAAATTTCTTAATCATCAGTTGGAGTTTTCAAATTAAAACTCCAAAGGTTTTTCAACATTTTTTCACAACTGTATGAAAACAAACAAAAAAATCTTTTACAAAGTTTTTCCAATTATCAATTTCCCTTACCTTTGCCTCCCCAATTATTTGGGGTAGCTCTTTATTGTGTTGACCGCCCTATTATCCTGAGCTCTGCAAGATAAAAGCGAATGCTTTTAGCGAAGGCAGCGGCCGTAAGGTCAGAAGGAGCAGGCGGGCATTATTTAAATGCCACTTTAGCTCAGCAGGTAGAGCAACTGATTTGTAATCAGTAGGTCGTTGGTTCGATTCCGACAAGTGGCTCAGGTTCTTTTTGGACCGGGCAGATGGCCGAGTGGCTAAAGGCGACAGACTGTAAATCTGTTCTCTTCGGAGTACGGAGGTTCGAATCCTTCTCTGCCCACTTTACCCACCATAGTTTTAACGAAGGTGAGTTTGAGTTCTTTTTTAAAAGGTATTAGTAGCGGGAGTAGCTCATTTGGTAGAGCGGTAGCCTTCCAAGCTTCAGGTGGCCGGTTCGAGCCCGGTCTCCCGCTCAAAAGGGGCTAGGGTCAAATCAGTTAAAAGGTCATTTGGAAAATACTCCTTTGGCTTATTTGACTCACTGACTTCAATGACTCTTAAAAAAGCCGTTGTAGCTCAGTGGTAGAGCACTTCCTTGGTAAGGAAGAGGTCAAGGGTTCAATTCCCTTTAACGGCTCTGGGTGTTGGGTGTATGAAATTCACTGTGTAAAATGAAAAGCTTTTAATAAAACAAGATAAAAGCTGATGTGTTAGGGATGCAACATGAAAGTTTATAGTAAATAGAAATACTGTCAGCTTCATTTTTTAATAATAATTATTTTGTAAAACACAATCTAAAACAGATAACAATGGCAACTAAAGAGACCTTCAAAAGGGACAAACCCCACGTTAACATAGGTACCATCGGGCACATCGACCATGGTAAAACAACCTTAACAGCTGCTATAACAACCATTCTTGCATCAAAAGGAATGGGAAATACAGCAAAGAAATATGATGAAATTGATGCCGCTCCTGAAGAAAAAGAAAGAGGTATTACTATAAATACTGCTCACGTTGAGTATCAGACTTTAAATCGTCACTATGCTCACGTTGACTGTCCTGGCCACGCTGACTATATAAAAAACATGATCACTGGTGCTGCACAAATGGATGGAGCAATCCTCGTTGTTGCTGCAACTGATGGTCCAATGCCTCAAACAAAAGAACATATCCTTCTGGCCCGCCAGGTAGGTGTTCCTAAGATTGTTGTATTCATGAATAAGGTTGACCTTGTCGATGATCCTGAATTGTTAGAGTTGGTAGAAATGGAAATCCGTGATATGCTTACATTCTATGGATTTGATGGTGCAACTACCCCAATTGTAAAAGGTTCTGCTACAAAAGCTTTAGAAGGAGACCCTGAATCTGTAAAACAAGTAGAAGAGTTGATGGATGCTGTTGATAGCTATATTCCACTTCCTCCTCGTCCGGTTGATCAGCCATTCCTGATGTCTGTTGAAGACGTATTCTCTATCACTGGTCGTGGTACAGTTGCTACAGGTCGTATTGAAAGAGGTCGTATTAAAGTTGGAGAACCAGTTGAAATTGTTGGTTTAATTGAAAAACCACTTACATCAACTTGTACTGGTGTTGAAATGTTCCGTAAATTATTGGATGAAGGTGAAGCTGGAGATAACGCTGGTCTGCTGCTCCGTGGTATTGAGAAAACTCAGATCCGCCGTGGTATGGTTATCGTAAAACCAGGCTCTATCACTCCACATACTGATTTCAAATGTGAGGTTTATGTACTGAGCAAAGAAGAAGGTGGACGTCATACTCCATTCTTCCAGAAATATCGTCCTCAGTTCTATTTCCGTACAACGGATGTAACAGGTGAGGTTGAATTGAATGCAGGAACTGAAATGGTTATGCCTGGCGATAATACATCAATGACTGTAAAACTTATCCAACCAATTGCGATGGAGAAAGGTTTGAAGTTTGCGATTCGTGAAGGTGGCCGTACAGTAGGCGCTGGTCAGGTTACTGAAATTTTGAAATAAAAAAAGATAGCTACAAGCTTTTAGCTATTTGCTTTTTAGCCGCAAGGCGATGCTAAAAAGAAAAAGACTATCTTCGGAAAATAATGCTAAAAGCTATTGGCGGGTCGCTGGTAGCTTTTAGCTTTCTACGGGCATGGTGCAACGGTAGCATACGGGTCTCCAAAACCTTTGATCTGGGTTCGAATCCTAGTGCCCGTGCAGGTTAATTAAAAAATGAAGAAATGAATAAGATTATACATTATTTCAAAGAGTCAATAAAAGAGTTGACAGAGAAAGTAAGCTGGCCTACCTGGGCTCAGTTGCAACAATCAACCATGATTGTACTGGGTGCTACCCTGGTATTTACTTCCATAGTATTGGCAATGGACTTTGTATTCGGTAACGCATTTAAGTTTATCTACAAACAATTGTTCTAAAAGGATGGAAGCAACTACAAATACAGAAAACGTACAACAGGACACCAAATGGTTTGTGCTGCGTGTTATCAGTGGTAAGGAAAAAAAGGTAAAAGAATACCTTGATAAAGAAGTGTCCCGTGGTGGCTGGCAGCAGGTGAAACAGGTTTTTCTGCCGGTAGAAAAAGTGTACAAAGTTGCCAATGGAAAAAAAGTAATGAGAGAGCGGAATTATTATCCCGGTTATGTGATGATTGAAATTTCCAACGGAAAACTGACGGATGACTTAAGGGATATTATTAAAAATACTACCAACGTAATACATTTTCTGGGAAAAGAGAATCCTATTGCACTTCGTAAAGCCGAAGTAAATAAGATGCTTGGCAAAATGGACGAGATGGCAGAAGCTGGTGGTGTAAACATGGTAGAACCATTCATTGTAGGTGAAACAATCAAGATTATTGAAGGTCCATTTAATGACTTTAACGGAGTGATTGAAGAAGTGAATGATGAAAAGAAGAAGTTGAAAGTAACGGTGAAGATTTTCGGACGATCTACTCCTGTGGAATTAAATTATATGCAGGTGGAGAAGATTAACTAAGAGATTTCTATAGCGAATTTGAAAGCCATCCGGAAGGGTGGCTTTTTTGTTTTTAATTTTTATCGGGTGATATGAGTATGTACATTTTGCATCATGTATCGCAGTAAATGGTTGCTATGAAAATAGCAGTAAAAAAAATCTGAAAACTTTTGCCTATTCACTGGTAACCCTTACCTTTGCCGCCCCAATTAGTTCTTTTTATCCGAAATTGTTTTTTCTAAGGCAAAAACAAATACGGGACTATCAGTCTAATATACTGACAGTCAATTGAATTTGGGAGTATCGCCAATGGCAGATACGTTAACACCAAAAAAGATTAAAAAATGGCAAAAGAAATCAGTGGCTTTGTAAAGCTACAGTGTAAGGGTGGCCAGGCCAATCCTGCACCTCCAATCGGTCCTGCACTGGGTTCCAAGGGTATTAATATCATGGAATTTTGCAAACAGTTTAATGCAAGAACACAGGACAAAATGGGAAAAGTTATTCCCGTATTAATCACCGTTTATACTGACAAGAGTTTTGATTTTGTATTAAAAACTCCGCCTGCTGCTATTCAGCTGCTGGAAGCTGCTAAAATCCAAAAGGGTTCCAAAGAAAGCAACCGTGCTAAAGTTGGAAAAGTAAACTGGGATCAGGTAAAGGCAATTGCTGAAGACAAAATGCCCGACCTGAACTGCTTTACCATTGAAAGTGCTATGAAAATGGTAGCCGGTACAGCTCGCAGCATGGGACTTAATGTGGAAGGTAAAGCCCCCTGGGAAAACTAATCCCGATAGCTATCGGGACCCTAAATCCCCCAATGGGGACTTTGTGAAACTCAAAAAATTAGTAAAATGGCATTCATTAGCAAAAAAAGAAAAGTCGTAAACACAAAAGTGGACGGCAATAAATCATATACTTTAAAAGAGGCATCTGCATTGGTAAAAAGTATTACTACCTGCAAGTTTGATGCTTCTGTAGATTTACATATCCGGTTGGGAGTTGATCCTAAAAAAGCTGATCAGGCTGTCCGTGGTACAGTATCACTGCCTCATGGAACAGGTAAAACAAAAAGAGTATTGGTGCTTTGTCCTCCGGATAAAGAAGCTGAAGCAAAAGCAGCTGGTGCTGACTATGTTGGCCTGGAAGAATATGTAACAAAAATCGAAGGCGGTTGGGTAGATGTTGATGTTATCATCGCTACTCCTTCTGTAATGCCTAAGATTGGTAAACTGGGTAAAGTTTTAGGTCCCCGTAACCTGATGCCTAATCCTAAAACAGGTACTGTTACCAACGATGTGGCCAACGCCATTAATGATGTAAAAGGTGGTAAAATCGCTTTTAAAGTAGATAAAGTAGGTATTGTACATGCTTCAATAGGTCGTATCAGCTTTACCCCGGAAAAGATAGCTGAAAATTGCCAGGAGCTTATCAATGCAATATTAAAAGTAAAGCCATCTTCTTCAAAAGGTACTTATGTAAGAGGAGTTAGTATGGCCAGCTCTATGAGCCCGGGTATTACGATAGATGCAAAAGGGTTTGTACATTAAACAATAAACAAGATCCCTCACCGCCCTTTGGTTGGTTCGGGATGACAAATACAAAGACATGACAAAAGATCAAAAAAATGAAGTGATTGAGTTGTTGAAAAACAAATTCTCTCAATATAATAATTTTTATGTTGCAGATACTGAATCACTGTCAGTTGCGCAGGTAGGTAAATTACGCCGTGCCTGTTTCAGCAAGCAAGTGGAAATGAAAGTGGCTAAAAATACACTTATCAGGAAAGCATTAGAATCATTAGACAGTGAAAAATATGCAGGAATGTTTGATTCATTGCATAAAGTAACCGCATTAATGTTTTCTGAAAATCCAAAAGAGCCGGCTTTAATCATCAGTTCTTTCAGACATGATAGCAAAGGGGAGAAGCCTGTATTAAAGGCTGCATTCATCAACGGTGATGTGTACATGGGAGATAATAACCTGGTTGCTTTAACAAAGATCAAAACGAAGAACGAGTTGATTGGCGAAGTAATAGGATTATTGCAATCTCCTGCTAAAAGAGTGCTGGCTGCATTATTACACCATCATGAGCTGAAGGCTACCGGAGCAGAAGTTGCAGCAGCTGAGTAATTCGAGTAATAAGCTGCGAGCTATTAGCCGTTAGCTGCAAGTATAAGTCTCGTAGCTCATAACTAACAACTCAAAGCTATACTATAAAACAATTTTTTTAAAACTGCCGTCGGATTGAAATCTTTAGTTTCAAACTAATGACAACAAGAAGAAGACGGTAAAAATTCAAACAAAATGGCAGACGTAAAAGCATTAGCAGAAGGCCTTGTAGCCTTAACAGTAAAAGAAGTTCAGGAATTAGCTGATTTCTTAAAAACAGAATATGGTATTGAACCAGCAGCAGCAGCAGTGGTAGTTGCAGCAGGTGGTGGTGATGGTGCCGCAGCAGTTGAAGAAAAAACTGCATTCAACGTAGTGTTGAAAAGCGGTGGTGCTTCAAAATTAAACGTAGTTAAAATTGTAAAAGATTTGACTGGTTTAGGTTTGAAAGAAGCAAAAGATTTGGTTGATAGTGCACCAAAGAATATCAAAGAAGGCATTTCTAAAGCAGAAGCAGAAGAAATCGTTGCTAAGCTGAAAGAAGCAGGTGCAGATGTGGAAATAGCTTAATTTTCTTTACTGAAATAAGATTTTCAAAACCCTTCATCTTGAGTTAAACTCAGGGCGGAGGGTTTTTTATTGGACGGATAAGTAATGAAAAAATTTATTGTAGATTTCATCCGTAACAACAATAACTTTTTTCAAGTCCTCAACTTTTAGAAATGGGCCATGTTCTTTTCTGTAAGCAATAATTGGATTTGCCAGGGTGTACCTGATATAAGGATGTGCTTTTAGTTCATCAACTGTAGCTGAATTAATATTTATTTTTTTAATCGTTGTATTTTCTAATTTCAAATATTGCTTTATTTTTTGAAAAGTAGAATCTGGAAGACCAAATGTTTCTCCTACCTGGGCAAGAGTATAAAAGCCACCTAACTTATCCCTGAAATTAATAATTCTTGATGCCAGTTTACTGCCAATGCCCGGTAATGCAATAAGAGCAGCGGTATCTGCCTCATTAATATCAACAATAGCATAACGTGGAGTATATGTTTTTACAGGAGGGGCTTCGGTTGGGTGTTTATCTGTAAAATTTTTATTGTTGTTTGTTTCGCCTGTTGATTCTATTATAATGTAGGGGGCTATTCTTTCATATTCATTGGGAAATAAACCATAAATCCTTTGCAAGTCTTCCGGCTTTCTGAATTTGCCTCCTTTACTTAAATAGTTTTGTATGGTATGTATTGTTTTTCCCCTTAATCCTAATTTAATCCAACCTTCACTTGGTAATGTATTGGGATCAAAATAAAAGAGCTCTCCTTTATTTTTTCCTGTATAACTGTTTGTTCGCCTGTCATATTGGAAATTATTATTATCATCTTCAAACTGCCGGTATTGCGGGTTTTCTGTTTCTTTCGTTTCTAATTTTTTCAGGGATGAAATCCAGGTGGTATCCTGCCCCTCATTCTTGTTGATAAGTTTGGACTTACTTACAATAGTTGGTATAAGAAAAATACTCAAAATGATCAGTACAATGATAAGTACCGCAATTCTATCTTTCCTTGAAAAAATAAAGTATTCAGTTATAAAATTTTTGCCCATTTTGACATATATAGTTTAGGCAATATAAATATTCAAATCGGGAAAAAATGGTCTTTTTGAAGTATTATTGGCCGGGTTGTTGTGAGCAAACTTTTCTTGTTTAAGAATATTAAATCCTTACCTTTGCAATCCTTTATTTTGGCCAATTATATTTTGACATCCCAAATCATGTATAAGTAGTTGACTTTCAAAGATTTCCATTTTAAAAAGAATGGTCATCTGCTAGTGATTTGTATGTCCTCAACGTTGTAAAACCTGTTTTACGCATATGTCTTCAACAAAAATGAACTCAAGAGTGGATTTTGGTAAGATTAAGCACCTGGCTGAAACTCCCGATCTGCTTGAAGTGCAAATCCAATCGTTTAAAGAATTCTTCCAGTTAGAAACAACCCCCGATAAAAGAAATATTGAAGGGTTGTTTAGGGTATTTAAAGAAAATTTTCCTATAACAGATACCAGGAACATTTTCGTACTGGAGTTTTTAGATTATTTTATAGATCCTCCCCGTTATACTATCGAAGAGTGTATGGAACGTGGATTGACATACGCAGTTCCTCTGAAAGCCAAACTTCGTTTGAGCTGTAATGATGAGGAACATGTGGACTTCCAGACGATTGTTCAGGATGTATTTCTTGGAAATATTCCTTATATGACTCCCCGTGGTACTTTCGTTATCAACGGAGCTGAGAGAGTTGTTGTTTCCCAGTTACATCGTTCTCCCGGAGTTTTCTTCGGACAATCTGTTCACCCGAACGGTACTAAAATTTACTCTGCCCGGGTAATTCCTTTTAAAGGTGCCTGGATGGAATTTGCCACGGATATTAATAATGTAATGTTTGCTTACATTGACCGTAAGAAAAAATTCCCTGTTACCACATTACTCCGTTCCATCGGTTACGAGACCGACAAGGATATTCTGGAATTGTTTGGAATGGCCGATGAGATAAAAGCTGACAAAAAGACTTTGTCCAAATATATCGGAAAGAGACTGGCGGCAAGGGTATTGAGAACCTGGGTAGAAGACTTTGTAGATGAAGATACCGGTGAGGTTGTATCTATTGAAAGAAATGAGATTGTGATGGAGAGGGATACCGTACTGGATGAAGATGCAATCTCCACCATTTCAGAAATGGATGTAAAGAGTGTATTCGTTCAGCGGGAAGATGTGGGTGGAGATTATGCCATTATCTATAATACCCTGAACAAAGACACATCAAATAGCGAACTTGAAGCTGTTCAATTTATTTATCGTCAGTTGCGTGGTGCAGATGCACCGGATAATGAAACAGCCCGGGGCATAATTGATAAATTATTCTTTAGTGATAAGCGGTATGACCTGGGTGAAGTAGGTAGATATAAGATCAACCGAAAACTTAACGTTGATCTGCCACTACAGAAAAAGACCCTTACTAAAGAAGATATTATTCTAATCATCAAATATCTTGTTCGGCTTACCAATGGTAAAGCTGAGATTGATGATATTGATCACCTAAGCAATCGTCGAGTACGTACAGTAGGTGAACAGTTGTATGCTCAGTTTGGTGTTGGCCTAGCCCGTATGGCCAGAACTATACGTGAAAGAATGAACGTAAGAGATAATGAGGTATTTACACCAGTTGATTTGATCAATGCAAGAACTTTGTCGAGTGTTATCAACTCATTTTTTGGTACATCTCAGTTATCCCAGTTTTTGGATCAGACAAATCCATTATCAGAAATAACACACAAGCGTCGTATCTCCGCACTCGGGCCAGGTGGTTTGAGTAGAGAAAGAGCTGGATTTGAAGTTCGTGACGTTCACTATTCACATTATGGCCGTCTATGCACCATTGAAACACCGGAAGGTCCAAACATTGGGTTGATCTCTACACTTTGTGTACATGCTAAGATCAATGACATGGGCTTTATTGAAACACCTTATCGGAAAGTACATGAAGGGAAAGTGAACATGAAAGAACTGACCTTTCTGAGTGCAGAAGAAGAAGACCTGGCCAAAATTGCTCAGGCAAATACTCCGCTTGATGAAAAAGGAAGTTTTAAAGAAGAGAAAATTGTTAGCCGTGAAACAGGTGACTTCCCGATACTGGAAAGGAATGATGTTGAGTTTATGGACGTTGCTCCAAATCAGATTGTTGGTTTAAGTGCTTCGTTGATTCCGTTCCTGGAACATGATGATGCTAACCGTGCCCTGATGGGTTCAAACATGCAAAGGCAGGCGGTGCCATTACTACGTCCTGATGTGCCAATTGTAGGTACCGGATTAGAAGGAAAAGCAGCAAGAGATGCTAGAATCCAGATTCATGCAGATGGAAATGGTATTGTAGAATTTGTTGACGCTAATGAAATACATGTTCGTTACGAACGTGACACACAAGAAAAATTAGTAAGCTTTGAAGATGACCTGAGGGTTTACAGACTTACTAAATTCATTAAAACAAACCAGGAGACTTGTATCAACCTGAATCCGGCCGTTAAGAAAGGACAGAAAGTAAAGAAAGGTGACTTCCTCACAGAAGGCTATGCTACTCAAAATGGCGAAATTGCTCTTGGTAAAAACCTTAAAGTGGCATTTATGCCATGGAAGGGGTACAACTTTGAGGATGCCATCGTTATCAGTGAAAGAGTAGTAAAAGAAGATATGTACACCTCCGTTCATATTTCTGAATACGAACTAGAAGTAAGAGATACTAAACTGGGTGAAGAAGAATTGACTCCGGATATTCCAAACGTATCAGAAGAAGCTACTAAAGATTTAGATGAAAATGGTATCATCAGAATTGGTGCCCAGGTAAAAGAAGGTGATATATTAATAGGAAAGATTACCCCTAAAGGTGAGTCTGACCCAACACCTGAAGAAAAACTGCTCCGTGCCATTTTTGGTGATAAAGCAGGAGATGCAAAAGATGCTTCTTTGAAAGCTCCGAATGGAGTAGAAGGTGTAGTAATTGGTAAAAAACTTTTCCAGAGAGCAAAGAAAGATAAGAATGCGAAAGTGAGAGAAAAGGCAATGATGGAAAAGTTGGAGAAAATGCATGAGAAAAACGAAGTTGATTTAATGGAGGTATTGCTGGAAAAATTATCCAACTTATTGGCCAATCATACTTCAGCTGGAGTAAGTAACAACTTTGGTGAAATACAGATTGGTAAGGGTGCTAAATTCACAGAAAAGAACCTTCGTGGACTTGATTATGCAAATATCAATCCTCTTGGCTGGACATCTGATAAAGTTGTAGATGATCAGATCAATACCCTTCTTCATAACTATAATATCAAGTTTAATGAAGAGTTGGGCCGTTATAAAAGGGAGAAGTTTAATATCAGCATTGGTGATGAATTACCAGCGGGTGTATTAAAACTGGCAAAAGTATATCTTGCAGTTAAGCGTAAGCTGAAAGTGGGTGATAAAATGGCGGGTCGTCACGGAAACAAAGGCATTGTGGCAAAAATAGTTCGTCATGAAGATATGCCGTTCCTTGAAGATGGAACTCCAGTTGATATTGTGCTAAACCCGTTAGGTGTACCAAGCCGGATGAACCTCGGACAGATTTATGAAACTATACTTGGCTGGACAGGAGAAAAGCTTGGGTTGAAATTTGCCACGCCAATTTTTGATGGTGCTTCTGTTGATGAGATTGCAGAATACTGTAAGCAGGCTGACATACCAATGTATGGGCACACTTACTTGTATGATGGTGAAACAGGAGAACGATTCCACCAGAAAGCTACAGTGGGAATTATATATGTTATCAAACTACACCACATGGTAGATGATAAGATGCATGCCCGTTCAATAGGACCATACAGCTTGATTACACAACAGCCGTTGGGTGGTAAAGCCCAGTTTGGTGGTCAGCGTTTTGGTGAAATGGAAGTATGGGCTCTGGAAGCTTATGGTGCATCAAACATTCTTCAGGAATTATTGACAATTAAATCAGATGATATCATTGGCCGTGCCAAAACTTATGAGTCAATTGTTAAGGGAGAGAATGTACCAAGAGCCGGTGTGCCTGAATCTTTCAACGTATTAGTTCATGAGTTGAGAGGCTTAGGTCTTGACCTGAAGTTTGAATAATAGCTATGAGCTACCAGCTATGTGCTGAAAGCTCTTATACTAAAAATGAATTTTCATAATTACCAGCAATGGGCCAAAAGCTCAAAGCTAACAGCTAAACGCTCTAAATAATATGGCTATCAGAAAAGAAAATCGTCCGAAAGCAGCTTTTTCACAAATCACAATTGGTTTGGCTTCTCCGGATACTATCCTGGAAAGGAGTTATGGAGAAATTTTAAAGCCTGAAACAATCAACTATCGTACTTATAAACCTGAAAGAGATGGTTTGTTTTGCGAAAGAATTTTTGGGCCTGTAAAAGATTACGAATGTGCTTGCGGTAAATATAAACGTATTCGTTATAAAGGAATCGTTTGTGACCGTTGTGGTGTGGAAGTAACTGAGAAGAAAGTACGTCGTGAAAGGATGGGACATATCAAACTGGTGGTTCCTGTAGTACATATCTGGTACTTCAAATCTTTGCCAAATAAAATTGGTTACCTGTTGGGAGTTAGCTCTAAAAAATTAGAGACTATCGTTTACTATGAACGTTTTGTAGTTATACAATCAGGTATCCGTGCAGACAAAGGACAAAATCCTGGTGATTTGCTGACAGAAGAAGAATATTTAGATATTCTTGATACGCTACCTAAAGATAACCAGTACCTGCCCGATGATGATCCAAACA
>JBARSW010000155.1:0-2946 GCA_049644925.1 Chitinophagaceae bacterium
GTACCGCTGCCTCCGAAAGAGACCGGGTTACTGTGTGTACATTTCAATTCGATTGACGAAAGCCTGCGAGCTAATTTAATCGGACTTAAGTATAAACCAAGTGCAAGCGAACTGATAGATCACTATATATTAGAATGTACAAAAGATAATATTGCACAAAGCAAAAATCGCTTTTTTGTTCAGGGCGACCCTGCTGCTATTTTAGTAATAGAATTTTGCAGGGAAACCCGTGAAGAAATTACTGCTATCACTCAACAGGTAGAGGCTGATATGCGTTCGGCCAGCCTGGGTTACCACTTCCCGGTTTTATTTGGGGATGACAGTAAAAAGATCTGGACCTTACGAAAAGCCGGCTTAGGATTATTAAGCAACCTGCCGGGCGATGAAAAAGCTGTTCCAGTGATAGAAGACACTGCGGTGGATGTAAATGATCTGCCTGCATACATCAGGGACTTCAACGAGATTTTAAAGAAATATAATTTATACTCGGTACACTATGCACATGCCGGAAGCGGTGAAATTCATTTGAGGCCAATCATTAATTTAAAAACCAAAGAAGGAAATCAATTATTCAGAACAATTGCAGAAGAAATTGCCACTTTGGTAAAAAAATATAATGGTTCTTTAAGTGGTGAGCATGGTGATGGCCGTTTGCGTGGAGAGTTTATAAAACAAATGGTGGGAGAAAAAAATTATCAACTATTAAAAGAAGTTAAAAAAGCCTGGGATCCTGAAAACATTTTTAATCCCAATAAAATTGTAGATACCCCAAGCATGAATACCATGCTTCGGTATATACCCGGACAACAAACGCCGGAGTTTAAAACACATTTTCGTTTTCACAGTCAGGATATTTTGCAACATGCAGAACAGTGCAATGGCAGTGGCGATTGCAGAAAAACGGCATTAAGCGGCGGCACCATGTGTCCCTCCTTTATGGCTACAAAAAATGAGAAAGATACTACCCGGGCCAGAGCAAATATTTTACGGGAATTTTTGACCAACAGTGATAAGCTCAATCGTTATGATCATAAAGAAATTTATGAAGTGATGGAATTGTGCCTGAGTTGTAAAGGATGTAAAAGTGAATGCCCCAGCAATGTGGATGTTGCCAAGCTGAAAGCAGAATTTCTGCAACATTATTACGATGCAAATGGCGTTCCTTTTCGCAGTAAACTAATTGCAAATTATACCGCCTCTGCAAAATTGGGTGCATTACTTCCCGGCCTATACAATTTTGCGGTTACAAATAAATTTATCGGAAATACAATAAAAAGACTTTCAGGCTTTGCCACTAAACGAAGCATGCCCACTTTGTATAAAACCACATTACAACAGTGGTTTAAAAAGCATAAAAAAGAAAGTTCATTTACATCAGATAAAAAAGTTTATTTATTCTGCGATGAGTTTACCAACTATAACGACACTGAAATTGGCATGAAGGCAATTTTATTGCTGGAAAAATCTGGTTACGAAGTTTCTATACCTGAACACCTGGAAAGCAGCCGCACCTGGCTAAGTAAAGGATTGGTTCGAAAAGCAAAAAAAATAATCAACCGGAATATTGAACTGTTATACCCGGTTGTTTCAGAAACTTATCCAATGATTGGTATTGAACCATCAGCCATTCTGACTTTCAGAGATGAATATATTGATTTGGCTACTGATGAAAACTTAATGAAAGCAAAAGAACTGAGTAAAAATGTTTTTTATATTGATGAATTTATTGCAAAAGAATTTGCGGCAGGAAAAATTGATGCATCTTTATTTACCAATGAAAAACGGCATATAAAACTACACGGCCATTGCCAGCAAAAATCATATGGCGCATTAACTGCTACAGCATCCATTTTATCAATCCCTAAAAATTATACTGTAGAAACGATACCCAGTGGCTGTTGTGGTATGGCTGGTTCATTTGGGTTTGAAAAAGAACATTACAATCTGAGTATGCAGATTGGTGAATTGGTTTTATTTCCGGCTGTTCGTTCTGCATCTGCCGAAACAATCATTGCAGCACCCGGTACAAGTTGCCGCCACCAGATTAAAGATGGCACAGGTACAAAAGCAAAACATCCGGTAGAAATTTTGTGGGAAGCGATAAGTAAATGATTAAATAAAAAATCAAAAAAATATTTAAGCTATTGTCATCAACAAAATAAAAAAAGAGAACCTGAATCAGATTCTCTTTTTAATAAATCGTAAAGAATATATTTTATCCTAAAGCCACTCTCTTAAACTCAGTCACTTTTACATCTCCGCTTTCCTTCAGGTAATCAGCTACAGATTTGCCGGCATCTTTTACAAATGCCTGTGCAGTTAATGTTTGTTCTTTAAAGAAAGCACCCATCTTGCCTTCGGCAATTTTTGCCAGCATTTCATCAGGTTTGCCTGCCATTTTCGGGTCTTGTTTCATCAGTTCCATGATGATGTCTTTTTCACGGGCAATTACATCTGCAGGTACACTTGCAGCATCAACAGCTACCGGGTTCAAAGCAGCAATCTGCATAGCCACATCTTTACCGGCTTCTGCCGCTTCCTTATCTAAACCAACTAACACTCCAATGCGGTAAGCACCATGAATGTATGAAGCCACATAAGCAGCATCAATTCTTGCAAACTTTGTTATACCAATTTTTTCACCGATAGTTGCCAGTTTTTCATCAACCAAAGCACTCACTGTTAATGCACCAACTTTAACGGACATCAGTTCTTCAAGGTTCTGTACATTATTAGTAATTGCCGCATCTGCAATAGACTGACCAAATGCAATGAACTCATCATTTTTTGAAACGAAATCAGTTTCACAACTTACACACACAACGATACCCGTTTTGTTATCGGTAGTTGTTTTTGCAATTACTACTCCTTCTTTTGCTTCACGGTCACTTCTTTTGGCAGCTACTTTTTGACCTTGCTTGCGCAACCAGTCAATAGCTGCTTCGA
>JBARSW010000156.1:0-7078 GCA_049644925.1 Chitinophagaceae bacterium
TATTTTATTGAAGCAATGAAACGGTACAAAGAGTTGAATAAAGAATAAACCGAATCGTATAAGAGAATAACTTTGGTTGAAATTTGCCAAAGGCAGAATAATTAATATAATCATGATGAATAAGGTATTTATGAAAAGCTTTTTATTTTCATTGCTCCTGTTGCCGGTATTGCTTCCTGCACAGTCAAAGAATAACGATTGGGAAAACCCGGCATACATAGAATTGAACAAGGAAAAACCACATGCTGCATTTATGCTGTTCAGCAACCGGCAGGATGTGGTTACCGATGATTTCAGCCGATCACCGTATTATCAATCCCTCAATGGCAACTGGAAATTTACCTATGTTGATAAGTATGCTGACCGTATCACCGATTTCTATCGTACCGATCTGGATATTTCAAAGTGGAATGATATTGCTGTGCCATCAAACTGGGAAATGAAAGGGTTTGGTATTCCTATCTATACGAATGTTACTTATCCGCATCCAAGAAATCCTCCATTTATCGGTTCCAACAATCCTGTTGGTACATACCGGAAAGAATTCACTGTTCCTGAAAACTGGAACGGAAAAGAAATATTGCTGCATTTTGGTTCTATTTCCGGTTGTGCTTTTGTGTATGTAAATGGAGAAAATGTGGGGATGTCGAAAGTGGCAAAATCACCAACGGAGTTTAACATTACAAAATATTTGCAGAAAGGAAAAAATGTACTGGCAGTACAGGTGTTTCGTTGGCACGATGGGAGTTATCTTGAAGACCAGGATTTTTGGCGCTTAAGCGGAATTGAAAGGGATGTTTTTTTGTCTGCAGCTCCGTCAACCACTATCTGGGATTTCTTTTTGAAGAGCGACCTCGATGCACAATATAAAAATGGATTATTCAGTGCAGATATCACACTGAGAAAATTTGCAGGCAGTAAAACCGGGCCTTCAATTGTTTCGGTTGATATTCTTGATAAAGCAGGTAAAATAATATTCAGTAAACAACAGAAGGTTGTAATCAACGGAGACAGTATGCAGCACGTACATATTGAAGGAAAGATTGCAAATCCGCTGAAATGGAATGCTGAAACTCCCAACCTGTACAGTTGTGTTATTACATTAAAAAACGGCACAGATGAAATATACACCGGGTCTAAAATTGGTTTCCGTAAAGTAGAAATAAAGAATGCACAGCTGTTAATAAATGGCGTTGCCACTTATGTGCATGGCGTTAACCGCCACGAGCATGATGATATAAACGGTCATGTACCTTCAAGAGAACTGATGCTGAAAGATATTCAGCTGATGAAGCAGTTCAATATTAATGCAGTGCGTACTTCACATTATCCTAACGATGTTCTTTGGTATAAACTCTGCGATGAATATGGTTTGTATCTTGTTGATGAAGCCAATATTGAAACACATGCCATGGGTGCGGCATTACAGGGTTGGTTCGATAGTACAAAACATCCTGCTTATCTGCCGCAATGGGCGCCTGCACATCAGGACCGTATTGAACGCCTGGTAGAAAGAGATAAAAATCATCCGTCAGTAATTATCTGGTCAATGGGAAATGAATGCGGTAATGGAAAAGTTTTTCATGATGCTTACCTGTGGATGAAACAAAGAGATAAAACCCGTCCGGTTCAATTTGAACAGTCTGGACAGGACTGGAATACAGATATTGTTTGTCCCATGTATCCCGGCATGAATTACATGAAACGGTATGCAGCCGATGCAACTCAAACAAGGCCATATATCATGTGTGAATATTCACATGCAATGGGTAACAGCAATGGTAACTTCCGTGAGTACTGGGATGTTATTATGAGCAGCAAACATATGCAGGGAGGTTTTATCTGGGATTGGGTTGATCAGGGCTTCAAAACAAAAGATAATAATGGATTGACATTCTGGGCTTATGGTGGGGATCTCGGCGGATTTCATTTACAGAATGATGAAAACTTCTGTTCCAATGGGTTGATTGCTGCCAACCGTACACCGCATCCAGGTTTATTTGAAGTGAAAAAAGTATATCAGAATATTTATTTTTCTTCAGCCAGCATTGCTACTGGAGTAGTTACAATTAAAAACTTATTTGACTTTACAAATCTTGATCAATACAATTTTAAATGGCAGTTGATCCGTAATGGCGAAAAAATAAAAGAAGAAAGTTTTAATGTTGAAGTAGCGCCGCATCAGCAAAAAGATATCACACTTGCTATTCCAATGATCAAGTCAGTAGCAGGAACAGAGTTTTATGTAAACATTATTGCAACCACAAAAAATGCAACAGCTCTGGTTGCAGCAGATCATGAAATTGCAACAGAACAATTTAAAATGAGCGGAGATTATTTTTCCGGTGGCAAAACTGTAAGCGGAACTTTGCAGGTAAAGAAAGATGCGGATAAAATCAGTTTTCAATCAGGTACTATTTCAGGAGAAATTGATTTGAAACAGGGAACAATTAGAAATTACAATAATAAAAACGGGATGCAGTTGAATCGTTTTCCTGAACCTTATTTCTGGCGGTCACCAACTGACAACGATTTTGGAAATGGTATGCAATCAAGACTTGGTATCTGGCGTTCGGCCCACCAGGATAGGAAAGTAAAAACAGTTACTGTTGGAGAACAGAACAGTGATGGCGTTTCAGTTAAAGTTGATTATGAATTAACCGGCATTGCAGTTCCTTACAGTATTGAATATTTTATACAAAACGATGGAAGTATTAAAGTGACTGCTTCTATGGATATGACCGGAAGAGATTTACCTGAGTTACCACGTTTTGGTATGCGTATGCAATTGCCACATCAGTTCAGCAACCTGCAATACTATGGTCGTGGTCCCTGGGAAAATTACAACGACAGAAATGAATCGGCATTTATTGGTGTGTACAAGGATGATGTAAGCAATCAGTTTACAGTAAACTATATACGTCCGCAGGAAAATGGATATAAAACTGATGTGCGCTGGCTTTCACTATGCAACAGCAAGGGTGCAGGGTTATTGATTGAAGGTGTACAGCCAATTTGTTTCAGCGCTACTAATTACTCAGCAGAAAGTCTTGATCCCGGGTTAACAAAAAAACAGCAGCATCCAACAGATTTAAAAACGGATGGAACTGTGCAGCTGCATATTGATCTGAAACAACGTGGTGTGGGAGGTGATAACAGCTGGGGAGCTTTGCCGCATGATCAATACAGGTTGTTAGATAAGAAATATACTTACAGTTATGTGATCAGACTTACGGATAATAAATAAAAATTGCAATGTGTCTCTTTAATTTCCTGATGTATCTTGGATAATGGTTGGGTTTTAAGCAAATTTCAATTATCACACCATCCGGTTTTTTTGAGTGGTAAATTGCTAAAACACAGGTTTAAGTAACTTTTAAGTTTTTAATTACCACATAAACATTATTTTTGATTTTTATCAAATTAAACAGCAATAAAATTTTTTCAGATGAAACGGACAATTCTATTTTTAACTGCTATTTTATTTTCACTAATATCTTTTTCTCAAAAAGACGAGACTTTGTCAAGTGTCTTGGCATCGAAAGAAAAGACAAAGCAGCAAGAAGCAATGGAAATGAGAAATCTTAAAGATGACAAAACAGAATTTTTTGATATAACAGGTTTTAATGGTGGTAATTTTTCAATAATGAATTTCCCGGATGGATCATCCAGGGGTAATAATCAGTCTTCAAAGATCACTTTCCCATTTATCGTAAGTAAAGGTGGTAATTGCCAGTTGGTTTTCAATCCCGATACAGAAAAAACTACTTATGTTGTAGAACAAAAAAATGGTATGACAAGTGTCTTCTATCCAATGGCCACTTACAATGCTTTGATAAATAAGTTAGAACAGCTGTTTAATGCTAAGAAAAAAGTACAATTGAAAATTACACAAAACCCTAATGGTTACAGGCAGGCAGATTTTATATTTTAAAATTATATAATTTGAATTAATATTGGGCTTTTCCTATTCTAAAGAAATGCTCAAAAAAAACTTGCAAACTCGAAGTTTGCAGGTTTTTTTTATTTGAAAAATGCCTGATAAATCAGTTTAAACAAAAGATCTCCTTCGCTAAAGCTATGGTGGTCAAAGCGGAGAGAGAGGGATTCGAACCCCCGGACCTTTTGAGTCAACGGTTTTCAAGACCGCCGCATTAGACCGCTCTGCCATCTCTCCGGGTGCAAAATAAATGTCTAACACCTTATCTTCCAAATAATAATCTTCATTCAACTACTTTTGTTTCTAATAATTAGCAATTGAAGCACCTTAGGTCATTAAATAAGTACTTCTGGAAATACCGTATCCGGCTTGGGATAGGTTTATTATTTGTCTTTCTTTCCAATTATTTCAATGTACTTTCTCCCCAGGTCACCGGATTTATTATTGATTATGTTCAGCATTCATTGAATCTGCCTGGTTACAAAGCCCCTTCGGTGAAACCAGACTATGATATACTGGTACAAAGGTTTATTGAAAGTATTGGTGGGCAAACTGCGGTGGGAAAAGTGGTGGCACTTTGTGGTATTACAATCCTTGTACTTGCTTTATTGCGTGGATTTTTCCTGTTTCTTATGCGGCAAACCATTATTGTAATGAGCAGGCATATAGAATTTGACCAGAAAAATGAAATTTTTAATCATTACCAGAAATTAGATACCTCATTCTACAAAATACAAAGCACCGGCGATCTGATGAACCGTATTTCAGAAGATGTAGGGAAAGTGAGGATTTTTACAGGTCCGGCTATTATGTATATGGCAAATCTGGTTGCGATTATTACACTCAGTGTTTTCTTTATGCTTAAAAGAAGCCCGGAACTCACTTTTTATGTTTTAATTCCCCTGCCTATACTGGCCATTACTATTTACTTCGTAAATAACACGATTAATGCTAAAAGTGAAAAAATACAGCAAACCCTATCCCAGTTAACCACGAATGCACAGGAGTCTTATTCCGGAATCAGAGTAATAAAATCCTATGTGCAGGAAGGAACGATGCTAGGCTACTTTACAAAACGCAGTGAGGAGTATAAAAAAAATGCCATCGGGCTGGCAAAGGTTGAAGCGATTTATTTCCCATCAATTACTTTATTAATAGGGCTCAGTACTTTGTTAACCATTATGATTGGTGGTATTTATTATATACATGGAAGCCATAATATTGGCATCAATACCATCGTTGAGTTTGTAATGTATATCAATATGCTCACTTTTCCGGTCAGTGCGATTGGTCTTACAGCCAGCATGGTACAGAGGGCTGCTGCATCACAAAAAAGAATAAATGAATTTTTGAAGACCGAACCGGCCATCAGGAACTCTGTTTCCTCATTGGATTTTTCATTGCAGGGGGATATTAAATTTGAAAAGGTAAACTTCATTTACCCGCATACTGGTATCCATGCATTAAAGGAATTTACGCTGGACATTAAGAAGGGGGAGAAGGTGGCTATTGTTGGCCGGACCGGAAGCGGGAAAACAACGATTGCTAATTTATTACTCAGGATGTATAATGTTACCAGCGGGAAGATAGAAATGGATGGAAAAAATATTAATGAAATAAACTTGAAAAGTTTACGGGAACAAATAAGTTATGTACCACAGGATGTTTTTCTTTTTAGCGAAACAGTGGAAAAAAACATTGGATTTGGAGTGCAACAGGCTACCAGGAACGAAGTGGAAATAGCTGCCATGCAGGCAAATATTGATAAAGAAATTAGTGGTTTCTCACAGCAATATGATACGATGATTGGCGAAAGGGGAGTAACACTAAGCGGTGGCCAAAAGCAACGAATCTCTATCTCCAGGGCGTTGATAAAAAATCCAAATCTTGTGGTGTTCGATGATTGCCTGAGTGCAGTTGATGCCAGAACAGAGAAGGAAATCCTTCAAAAACTGGATATTTATTTAAAAGGGAAAACAGCGATTATCATTACTCATCGAATATTTTCATTGCTGAATTTCGACAAAATAGTAGTATTGGAGAATGGATCGATCATTGAGCTGGGTACTCACCTGGAATTGCTTCAAAAAAATGGATATTATGCCGGATTGTATTCCCGACAGCAATTAGCAGAAACGATATTATAGTTTACAACATTACAGATTAACCCGCACCCGGTTTCAGTTTTTTCCTTCAGGTAATTGATATAGAAGTACTTTTTTGAGTGAATACTCACAACCCTATTTGGCTGTATCAAAAACATCTTTATATTTGTGAATTACCTGCAGGCTGCTGCGGGTACAAACAAAGTAATTCACTAACTGCAAAAAATTAATAACAGTGGCGTACGAGAATAACGAAAACAGCGAGAAAAGATACGATAACAATGATCGTAAAATGGAGAGCATTTACAGCAAACGCATCCGTGCCGGTAAAAGAAGAACTTATTTTTTTGATGTGAGGGCAACCCGTGGAAATGATTATTACCTCACCATAACGGAAAGCCGCAAAAGATTTGATGATAATGGTTATGACAGGCACAAAGTATTCCTCTACAAAGAAGATTTCAATAAATTTGTTAAGGCACTTGGTGAAGCTGTAGACTATGTAAAAACAGAATTAATGCCTGATTTTGATTTTGATGCCTTTAATCATGATGAAAATCCGGATGAGTTTAACCAAAATGCGACTGGCGAAAACGTGGAAACAGCAGTAGCAGCGGAAGCAGAAAATGTAAAAACAGAAACAGCTCCGGTAGTTGAAGCTGAAACTACTCCGCCAGCAACTGCCGAAAGCACAGAAGAAGTAGATAAGTGGTAATCCACAACTGTTGATAAATCTTTAAACCCTCGATCGGAGGGTTTTTTTTTGAGCAGCCACCTATACAATGCTGAGAGACTGCCGGTTACCGCTTTTTTTCCTTAAAAAGTTTTTCCAAGAAATTTATAGTTATTTTATCGAGAAGTCAAAAAAAAAATTATCTTGCGGATTAGTTAATGGTTTCCCTAAATGGGAGTTAATAAATCATTCATTTTAAACTATCATTATGCAACCAAAATTTACGCTTAAAAGGGTATCGTCTTTAACCTGGCTTACCCCAGTTTTTTTCGTTTTATTTCTTCTGATTGCTGGGAAAGT
>JBARSW010000157.1:0-12648 GCA_049644925.1 Chitinophagaceae bacterium
AAGTGTAGTTTGCTCGGCATCAGGATTAATTTTTTTAAACCCGGAAAGATTAACCTGCATGGTTTTGGTTTCGGTTCCGAAATTCACCAGTTTTAAAATAATATCACCGGTCTTACTGTTCTGAACACAGGATGCTGCCAGGGCGGTATCTTTATTATCCTTAGAAACAATATTGCTGAAATAAATATCACCTGCATTTACAGCAAACATTTTTTGAACGTAATAATTCGGTGTTAAAGAAACCTTTACATTGTCGAAGAAAATCATGTCGGTTTTCCACTGCGTGAAATTGTTTTTGGCAAACAACGGTGCATAGGAAGAAAATCTTACGATATCGCCATTGCGTTCCAGGGCCGTCATAAAAGCTGCTTCTGCAATGGCATTGCGTAATTTATTTCCCCAGGAAGCATATTCACCCAAATACACCTGGCCTTCTTTTCTGTTATAGGTATCGTATCGGTATTGATTGCTGATAAACCATTCGGGGCTGGTGTAATAGTGTTCGTCAACCACAGGCACATCAAGGTTATTAGCAAGTTTCCAGCCTTTGTCAAAATCTTCACCACTATGAAACGGGCCTGATGTTCCAATCACAGTTATCTCCGGATATTTCTCTTTTACTGCTTTAAAGATCATAGTGAAACGTTGCTCAAACTCAGGTGTAATTTTATCTTCATTGCCAATTCCCACATATTGCAAATTGAATGGCGCCGGATGCCCTGCGGCTGCACGTTTGGCTCCCCATGCGGAAGTAACCGGGCCATTCGCCCATTCAATAAGATCCAAAACTTCCTGGATATATTCCTGCATCTCATTCAAAGGGATTGCTTTTTGTCCTGTGCCACCAATGCGCCAGGTACCGCCACTATTCTGGCAACTAACGGCAGCTGGCAGCACCGGTAAAGGTTTTGCACCAATGTCTTCGCAAAACTGGAAGTATTCATAATAACCCAGGCCGGCTGTTTGATGATAACCCCAGATATTTCTTTGTTCAACCCGTTCTTCAATGGGGCCGATGGTATTTTTCCATCGGTACATATTTCCCAGTCCATCGCCATGTGCCAGGCACCCTCCGGGAAAGCGGATAAATCCGGGCTTCATATCTGCAAGCAATTGGGCCAGGTCGGCACGAAGTCCGTTGGGTCTGTTCTTAAAAGTTTTTTCCGGAAAAAGTGATATTACATCCAGGGCAAATTTTCCAGGAGTTGTAGCGAGTATCACCAGTGAAGCGGTATCGAAGCTTGCTTTCGCAGTTAGCGAACCAATATATTTTTGCCAGTAGTTGGAAGATGTAGAAATAGAACTCTCTGCCAATATTTCTCCCTTTGTATTTTGCAGGCTAACCGTCAACGTTACAGGTTTATTGGAAAATTGTTTTGCAAATAATGAAAAATTATATTGCTCACCAGCCCTTACTACAATTCCTGCAAAACCTGCATTCTTTATTCCAACGCCTGATGGACCAACATGTTTTTCTTCTTTTCCAATATGCTCTGCATTCAATACTATATAATGCAGGTTATTTGTATTGATGGGTGAAGCTGTTTCAACACTGATGCTGCCATAAGAATAACCCGGCGCTATATATTCCCAATTGGATAAAGAATTCCATTCCCTTCGTTCAGTTGGGCTGTATTCAAAAGAACGGTTCTGTACCTGCTCGGCATACAATCCGCCATCGGCAGCATAGTTGATGTCTTCAAAAAATAATCCAAACAGATCGGGACTTATTTTTTTGCTGTTTTTTAGACCTATTGATTTTATTGTTTGCGATTGTACTGATGCAACTGTAAAGCAGCTTATTAAAACCGGTATAAAAAATAATTTTATTTTCATGATCAACAACTTTTAGCCAAAAAAAGACTATTTGGTATAAACTGCTTTTATGGTACTTTCTCCCCTTGGTGAAGAAGAGTTGGTAACTATTGAAAGCCATCCATCTTTTGTCAATGTCCAGTTTTCTGTTGATTTGATTTCAAAAGACTGACCATCTCTTTCAAAAACCATGTTACTGCTGATAGTAAGTGTTATTCCATCTTCGGACCATTTAGCCGTTGATTTTCTTTTAGCACCGCCAAAGCCTTCAGATTCTGCCACTTTACCGTCATAGGTTAATGTAACGGTTGTTGTAATGGGATCGCCACCATTAAATCCGGGAGTTGTTCTGGTAACTGCGATGGCATCATCTTTTTGATCTGCTTTAATAGAAAGGGCAGCCCTGCCACCAAATTGCCCCAATTCACTTTTTGATTCATCCAGTTTCCACTCACCTGAAAAACTGGCCCGTTGTGCATTTACTGACAAAGAACTGCATACTGTCATTGCAAAAGCAAGCAGCATAAATCGGAATTTACCTGAAAAAGTAATCATACATTTTATATTTTAAATGGTTAAAAAATAAGAGTGAAATTTGATACTGATTTTTAATACTGAATTATTTGTTCTGTCCATGTTGGGCCTTTTATATAAAACATTCCATCTTTATAATACACCGGTTCAATACCCATTTGCGGCCCTTTTTCCCAGGGTTCAAATGTTTGACTGTACGGGTAAGGCCTTTTTTCATACATAAAATAGTGGCAGGAATTCCAAATCTGTCCATCCGGGCCAATGAACAATGCATTATGTCCTGTTTCTTGATAAGGGTCTTGAGTATCGGTGAATTTTAAATTGTCATAGCCTCCGCCTTTTGCCAGTTCGGGCCGGTAACCTTTTTTCCTTGTGCCGAAGATGGGCTCCGGTGATGCAAGTTCCCATGGGCCAAGCGGTGATTTTGATTTTAGTAATCCAACTTCATAACCTCTTGTCCAGGTAGAGAAGAACATAAAGTAGATGCCATCTTTTTTAATTACAAATGGGCCTTCAATACCACCTGCCATCCATTCGGGCCATCCTTGTTGTCTTTTATCTAAAAACTTATGAATGGGTGTAGTGAGCTTGCCGGTATTCAAATCAATTTTTGCCTGGAACAAACCATTGCCGCTGCAATAGAGATAAGTTTGTCCATCTTCATCTTCAAACAAAGTTGCATCATTGTTGTATTGCGGTGTTAACGGACCGTTTAACAGTTTGTACGGACCAGTTACCACGTCTGAAGTAAATAACCACACACTATGTGTCTTCATTCCCTTTGGATCTTCGGCTGTAACTTTTCCGCTGTTTACAATCAAGTAGTATTTGTTTTTAATGAAATGAATTTCGGGTGCCCAAAAGCGACCATTGTATGGACAATCGGGCAGCAATTTTTTTGCATCAATCAAAAAAGAATGTTGTTTCCAGTTGAGCATATCATCTGACTCCAGTAACCTTACGCCGGGATTTGGGCCAGTCCATACCGGCTCTGATGTTCCAACACAATACCATTTTTTATCCACCTTAATAATAAAATGATCCCGCATGGCAATGGCGGAATCTCTTGTTATGGGATTGGTGTACCTGAATTCATGTTTGGCGGTTGATGGAGCAGGTAATCCAAATGGATTTATCTGTGCAAATGCAAGAGATGATATCAGTAATGCACAGGTAAGCAATTTGAATTTATTTATCATTTTGTTTACTTTATTAATTGTTTTTATTCGTTCTAATGAGGCGTATATAATAAACTGCTCCTGCTGTGTTGCCCGGCAATGCCTGAAATTTTATCCGAACATTGCTTTTGCCTTTTATCATCGCATCGGGTATTTTGTATATTACATCCTGAAACTGTGACTGGTTCCATCTACCCGTATTGTCTTCTGTAACTAATTTTTCATCATCAATGTAGACTTCAAATTTTCTATTTCCCCATTCAGCTCCCCAATATTTAACAAGCAGTGATAATCCTGTTTCGTTGTTGGTAGAAAGCTGATAACTGAAATAGCCTTCATTACGGGCATCACGCCAAAATTCGTCATGCTGGTTTCCTGTGTTTGAATTTTGCTTTTGAATGAAATGATCGGCTTCGGGTTGTTGCTCGCCGGGTGCAACAAAATCAACGGTACGTTTTTGTATTTCAAGTTTTTGTTTTTCAATAACAGCAATTGAATCAACATAAGTACGATAACCAGCATTGCTTAATGCCATCCAGTACATCATATACCTTGCATCATGAATTTTATAAAACGGTTCAAACACCACATTCACCGGGTTAATCATTTTTATTCCGGTTGTAGAAAAATTCAATGGCTTTCCGGGTACTGGTTTTAGTTTGGTATTTATCGACACAATATTGTCTTCAATAATTATTGGTGCTTTATCTAAAGGAAGTTTTTTGCCACCTGCTATATGCCCCCAGCGGCTGTCGTCTGCCACCAAACCTTTCATATCTTCTGTTCCGGTTTTTGCAGCCAGCAGAATGGGACCATGCATAATTGCAACGTAATTGGGTACATTTGGCATATGCTCAATACTGTTTTGCATGGGTAATGTAATAGTAACAACATCCCCTTTTTTCCATAACCGTTTAACCGCTATATAAGATGAAGGATGATTGGTAAATGAAGCTGCTTTACCATTAACCATCAGTTTTAAAGCACCATCTTTTACCCATGAAGGATAACGGATCATCAATGAAAAAAGGGAAGACCCTTCTGTAATCGTAATACTGGTTTTTTCTTCATAAGGAAAAAGCGTTTGCTGTTTAATTTTTATTTTCTTTTCTCTCCAGTTTAATTCAGAAGCAACAAAAAGATTTACATACAAAACATTTTTTTCGTGGGTGTAAATAAACTGGTTGTACTTTCCATGGTTTTCCATGCCGCTGCCTACACAGCACCACATACCTTCGTTGGGAGCAGAATAAACCCTGTAATGACGGGGACGGGCAGGTGTAAAATAAACATAACCGCCATGCTCCGGATGCTGTGTTGACAGAATGTGGTTGTACAATGTTCTTTCATAATAATCTGCATATTTTGCCAGCGGATCAACCCTGAATAAATTTTCGGTTAATTTAAGCATGTTGTAAGAGTTACAGGATTCGGGGCCTTCCACATCATTAACAAAATCGGTTGACGATGTGACAGAGGGAAAAGACTCCCGTCTGCTGTTGCCACCAAATGAGAGGCTGCGTTTTGTGGTGACCGTCTCCCAGAAAAAATCACCTGCTATTTTATATGCATCATCTTTTGCCATTTCGCCAATACGTTCAAAGCCTATTGCTTTTGGCACCTGCGTATTGGCATGTTTATTATCAAGATTATCTTTTTGCACAGACATGGGATCCAGTAATATTCTATGCGAAAATCTTTTTGCTGCAAGTAAATATTTTTCTTCACCAGTCATTTGGTATGCATCTGCAAAAATCTCATTCATGCCGCCATGCTCCATATCCAGCATGGATTGCATTTGTTTTTCTGATAATGAAGCGGTGATGGTAATTCCCCAATCACAAAATTTTAAAAAGATATCTTTTGCTTCTTTGTTACCTGTATAAAGCCATGCATCCCGCAAGCCTCCATACATTTTATGTACGTTATACCAGGGAACCCAGGCGGAGCGGTAAGTTGCAAAATCGCCCTGTTGTAAACTGTTCCATATTTTTTTTCCGTTGGGTACAGCTCCCACATAACCTTTAGCCCAGGTCGGATTATTTATTCCGTTTGCATCCTGGCAGGCTTTCAATTCTGCAAGCATATAATCCATGCGTTTTTTACATTCAGCATTCCCGGTGGCTGCATAATTCATAGCAAGGGCAGATAAATAATGTCCGGTCACATGGCCATCTAACCCATCCCAGTTAGAAAATATTTTTGCTTTTTCATGCAAACCGGCTTCCTTTCTGTAACCCGCCAACAAACGGTCAATATCATATTCTAAAAGAACTTTAATATTAAGATCACGGGCATGTTGAAATGGGCCATCAAGCAATTTTACATCTGCCAGCGGAAATTCATTGTTGTATAATTTATCCTGTGCATAAGTTGAACTGCCGGCCAGTAAAAGGCAGCTAAGCCCCATCAACATTGTGTTTATTTTTCTCATCGTTTTATTTTAGTGCAGCAAAAGATCTTTTACAATTACCGCATCGGGATTATATTTAATTTGATTTACTATAACACTTTTACCCGTGTAAATAACTTCTTTTTTTGTAGCTGTATTTTCAGTACCGGCACCATTGCCTTCACTCACAAAAACAATATTGAAAATTCTTTTCTTAAGCGAACCATTATAAGACCCTTGCAAATTTCCTATAGTTAAACTCTGCAATTTTTCATTCCATGTAAAAGGTATTACCGTGTATTTTCCATTCTCGTAATTATAATTGTTGCCTTCATCTTCGTATAAACTAAAAGCTGCATCGGATCCTTTGTAAATTCTTATTTCTAATGTATCGTTTAATTTTTCTCCGGTGTATTGCATCAGTTTTCCCATGGGAATTATTGAACCACCTTTCACAAAAACAGGAATTTTATCCTGCGGTGCAGCGGCTTTAATAGTTTGTCCGCCATTAAAACTTTTTCCCGTCCAGAAATCGTACCATGCTGATGATTTTGGAAGATAGACATCCCATGCAGCAGCGGGTGCAGTAACCGGTGCTATCAGCATGGCTTTGCCAAACATGTATTGATATGCCTGTTCAATGGCTTTTGTATCGTTGCTGAAATCCATTACTAATGGCCTCATGATGGTGGAACCTTTTTTAGAAACCTGCCATGCTTCAGAATAGATATAAGGCATTAAACGATAACGCAGGTTCATCATGCTTCGCATATTGTTTTCAACTGTATCGCCATATTTCCAGGGTTCGGTTTCTGTTTGATAGCCATGGATACGGAAGATGGGATTGAAAACGCCCCATTGAAACCAGCGGGTTAGAATATCACGATACTTTGCATCAGTATACTGTCCACGACCAGGACGAAAGAAACCACCGATATCGGTTGTCCAGTAAGGCATACCGGTTAAGTTGTAATTTAAACCTGCAACTATTTGTCGTTTGTAGGTGTCCCAGCTCCAGCCAATATCACCCGACCAGTTAATGGTTGCATACCTTTGCTGGCCTGCAAAAGCTGATCGGGTAAGAATAGCAACTCTTTTATTAGGATCGGTATTTCGCTGACCATCATAAACTGCTTTGCTTACAAACAATGGATAAGTAAGCCGGTAAAAATCTCCCAAACCAAAATATGTTTGTTTACCTGTTAATGCATCGTTCTCCGGTTCAGTGGCATCCATCCACCATGAATCCACACCAAGGCTAAACAAATTTTTATTGAGTGCATTCCAATGAGTTTTTTGTGTTTCAGGATTATAGATATCGATCCATGGGCTGTTGGGTATGTACAGGTTTTTGGAGATATACTCTTTGGCTACTTCTGATTTCTTATCTATATTTTCCCAGACTGAAATAGAAAAACGGGCATTGAGATCATGCAGCTCTTTAATAAATTTATCGGGGTTGGGATAATAGCTTGTATCAAATTGCGGAACGCCCCAGCCATGTTTGCCCCAATACTGCCAGTCCTGTACAATCACATCTACCGGAAGCTTTCTTTTTCTGAATTCTTTCACGGTTTCTACTAAATGTTTTCCTGAAGTATACCGTTCACGACATTGCCAAAAACCATAAGCCCATAATGGCAACATCGGTACATTGCCCGAAAGATTTCTGTAATTGGCAATCACATCATCAGCATTCTTTCCGTAAAACACTACGTAGTCAAGCGATTTTGCATTTACAGAACGAAAAGTCGTTTCGTTATCACTTCGCTTCCATGTTAGCTTAGGTATATTGGTTGATTTGCAAACGATCTGTACGGTATGTTCGCCGGCTTTTAAATTCACCAGCGTACATGCGGATGGTGGCAGCCAAAGATTTGATTGGTCAATAACAGGTATACCATCAACTACCAGCAGGTGACGACTTTCCATATTGCCGAGATCAAGCATCAGGGAATATTCACCGTCCTTATCAACAGAAAATTTTCCGTTGTAAAGTGATTCCCGCTGCGAAACTTTTTGCGTACCTGAAGTTGTAGTTACTTCTGCTTCTCCTTTTGAAACGGCAGCAGTATCTTTTTTAACAAGCTTTACTGTATTATCTGACGGATTAAATTCAGTAAGTCCATATTGATGCCATAAAATACCGTATCCTTTACTGGAGTATAAAAAAGGAATGGCAATTTGTGAATTAACCTGTGTCAACTTACGGGTTATGTTCCGAAGGTTATAATGTCCATCCTGGAATTGCCCAAGGCCAAACAAATATTCATCTGGTGGAGAATCAAAACTTTGTTCAGCTATATAACAGGATTGTCCACCAACGGTGTCAACTTTCAATTTTCTGCTTCCTGCTTTTTCGCTTAAAAATACTTTACCTGCTTTATCTGCAAAATCAATAACAGCAGTTTGTTTATTAAAGATAACAGTAATAGCATTTGTACTCAACTTCAATTGTTGTGCTGTTTGTGAAAATTTAAAAACAGGAACAGCAGGCAAATTGATCAATACAAATTCTCTTTCTTCTCTCGGTAAATCTTTTTCCCATTGTACCCTTATGGCTTTATCAGAAAGAGGAATTATATTCATTACTCCCTCTGAAAGTTGAATGCTCAGTTTGTCTTTCTGTAGCGAATGCTCTTTATAAACCTGTGCAAATGCAACAAACGGCAACAATAAGATCAATATGACAATCAATTTTCTCATATCCTAAAATTTCACTAGTATTTTTTTCCCGGCATAGCTTATGATTTTATCTGCAACAGCTACTGTGTTTTCTCCAACAACTTTATTATTGCTCACCATCACAATATTAAATTTCCTACTTTCCAACATTCCTGGGAAACTGCCATTCCTATCATTTATCGTCAGCAATTTCTTTTTATCATCCCAGTTAAGGGTAATGGTGGAGTAAACTCCTTTTTCATAATTGTAGTTATCGTTTTCATCTTCATACAATACGAATTTTCCGTCAGCTCCGGGATAAATACGAATTTCCAGTTCATCCCATTTTTTTTCTTCTGCATATTGTACTGCAGGGCCAATAGGAAGAATGCTGCCTACTTTTATATACAGCGGAATAATATCAAGCGGGGTTTCTTTTGTTGTTTTTTTACCGCCGCTTAATTTTTCTCCTGTCCAGAAGTCGTACCATTCAGTACCTGCCGGCAGGTAAGTTTCTTTTGTTTTAATTCTGCTGAAATCTTCGGCAAAGGATGTATCTCTGCCATTAACATCGGGTTTTATATACATGGCATTGGTAACCGGACTTACCATGATGGATTTGCCAAACATAAACTGATCATTTATATCCAGTGCATTTTTATCAGCAGCAAAATCCATTATCAATGCTCGCATCATGCTGGATTGATTAGCCGTAACATCCCATGAGGTGGAATAGATATAAGGCAACAAACGGTAACGAAGGTTGATGTATTTTTCAATCGCATCATAGTACTTAGTTCCTTTCTGACCAAACTGGTAAATTTCTCTTGGGGCACCCTCACCATGTGAACGCATCATTGGAGTGAAAGTTCCAAATTCTAACCAGCGGGTATACAGTTCACGGTATTCCGGATCTTCTAATTTCTTTTTAAAATTCCATAAAAAGAAACCTCCAATATCAGCATTCCAGTAAGGTATGCCGGTAAGTGAAAAATTTAAGCCGGCAGATATTTGATTTCTCAATGCAGTCCAGGATGAGTTAACATCACCCGACCAGGTATTAGCTCCATAGCGTTGCTGACCTGCAAACGCAGAACGTGTAAGAATAAAAACTCTTTTACTATCAGATACTGAACGCTGATGATCATATACGCCACCTACTGCCATTAGCGGAAAGGCATTGCGAACTTTGCGAAAAGAACCGAGGAATGTTTTATTATCCATATCGGATGGTTTGAAATCGAGGTGATCGGGTTCTGATGAATCCAGCCACCAGCCATCAATGCCAAGACTGAATAGTCCTTTATTCAAATGCTTCCAGAAAATATCCCGGGCTACAGGATTGTAAGGATCGTACACTCTTACACCGGAAGGATAGTCACGGTTGGGCGGCCATTTTTCTGAACCTGATTGTGGCCAGGTATTAAAATTCATCAATGCGCCAATGCTGTCCAGTTCACGGTACTGTTTTGTTTTTGGACCAAAAGAATTCCAGATGGAAATGGTTAAGTGTGCATTCAATTTATGTACATCATCAACGAACTTTTTGGGGTTGGGGAAATCTACATTCAAAAACTCCATTGCATTCCACAAATAATTGTTACCCCAATACTGCCAGTCCTGGATAATACCATCCAGCGGGACTTTTAACTCCCGGTATTTCTTTACCACGGCTACTGCTTCGTCCTGGCTTTTATAACGTTCTTTGCTTTGAAAAAAGCCGTAGGTCCATAATGGAAACATGGGTGCCTGCCCTGTAAGATTTCTCATGCCTGCAATTACGCCATCAGCATTACCACCGTACATGAAATAATAATCTATGCAATCCCCTACTTCAGAATTAAAGGAAGTGTTTTCAGCATTATCGATAAAGGTTGTAGGCGAATAATTATCCCAGAACAAACCATAGCCTTTTGATGATTGAAAGAATGGAACATAATCGCTGGTATTATTCTGTACCATATTCAGCTTAAGGTTACGTTGTACCATTTTGCCTTCCTGTTGCTGGCCCAAACCATAGATGGCTTCATCTTTTTCTAAAGCATAAGCCTGCTCAATGGTGTAAGTATTGCTGCCGGCATCATTAAAGGGTTTGAATGATGTGCTGTTTTCTTTTTCATTTAAAAGTGCGGTACCAGCATTCGTATAAAAATTTATTGCGCAGGTGCCAAGATTACATTTTACAATCAGCTTTTCACTTTTTACAGTAAGCACACCAGCCTGTTCTTTGATAGTCAATTTTATCTGTTGTGGTGCTGCAATAACAGAAAGGCTTTTTTTATTAAAGGAAATACCTGCAGGAGATTTAATGATCCTCACCGTTGATGCAGTGTAGAATTGAATTTCAACATCTACTTGGTTGATGGTTGTTTTTATTCCTTCATTTGTTTTTTGCCAGGTTTGCGCCTGGCTGGCAGCCGCTGCAAGAAGAAATAATAAAAGAAGTTGTAGTCGCATAATGCTGTTTGTTTAATATTTACTTATTGAACCTCCACCAATCAAAGTAGAAAAGGTCTTTCTCCCCTTTAAAAACAAAGAACAGATCATGAATACCTGTAACTTTTTTGACCGGTGCAGAAATGGTTTTCCAAACATCGCCTTCAGCTGAAGTTTTAACATCCACTGTTGCTATTAGCGGACCATCAATTCTGTCTGTACGTATCTCCATTTTTCCTCCATACAAACTGGCAACACTAACATCTACTGATGAGGCACCATTTAAAAAGTCAACACCTTTTACTTTAATATAATCACCATTGTTAATGGATGCTACATAAAGCCTGTCTGCAATTTTTTTTCCTTTATTCCACGATACATTTCTTTCCCATTCAGTAGCAGCTTCTGTTTTAACACCTTCACTAAAAGCAATGGTTTCTGCTTCTGTTTTATTGAATGGATTAAGTGTACCCAATTGTTTTACATCGGTTGACCAGAACGGCAATTTCTTAATTGTACCATCACTATTGTAGGTTATTTTCTCTAAACCTACCGAACGTCTTTCATAATGTTTAGACATGGTTCGTTTCAACATTTCATAATTTAAACCGAATACATAGGATTGTCCTTTATAATCAATAATGCCGGGGTGATTACCATTCGATCTTTTATCACCATCCATAATACTCCCTTTATAAATCCAGGGGCCGGTTGGCGAATTACTCATTGCATAGCCAATACCTTCGGGGCAACAGGTAGAAGCGTATGCCATATAATAATGACCATTGCGTTTGTAAGCCCATGGGCCTTCCTGGTAATGGAATGGATCTGGCTGGCCTTTTACTTTTGCGAACGATGTATCTTTTATAATCTCTCCTGAATAAGAGATCATATCCTCATTCAGTCTTACATAATATAAATTTGGATTGCCCCAATACATATAAGCTTGTCCATCATCATCTATTAATATGGTCGGGTCAATATCGTCTGTGCTATTTTTAACCAGCGGCTTGCCTATTGGATCTTTAAAAGGACCGTATGGACTATCGCCAACAAGTACACCAATGCCCAATCCATTTGGTACGGGGCAATACAAATAAAATTTGCCATTGCGGCGAATGCATTGTGCAGCCCATGCTCCATTATCAGTATTTACCCATTTAAAGTTTTTTAAAGATGCTACCACCCCGTGGTCTGTCCAGTTTGCCATATCTGTTGAGCTATAGAGCAGCCAGTTATACATTTCAAAACCAAAAGCATCATCTTCGTCATGACCTACATAAAGAAACACGGTATCATTATAAACCATTGGCGCCGGGTCGGCCATAAATTTTGTTTGAATGATGGGATTTTGTGCATAGCACAAAAAGGATCCCATCACACCCATCACTAAAAATACTTTCTTTATCATTTATAATATTTGAAGAATTTCATTTTAACGCTCAGTATCATAAGCATGTTACCTTAATTATTCTTTCTTATTGGCTCTTCACTGTTTAATTTCAGCATATCTGATGCTTTCAAAAAATTGAGATTATAAACCGGCCTTTCCAATTCATACGGAATAGGCATTTTGCTGAATTGCTGGAAGTAAAGCAGGCATCCATCTTTCCAGACCTGTGCATCTTT
>JBARSW010000158.1:0-4097 GCA_049644925.1 Chitinophagaceae bacterium
TATATGCAGCTGCAAAAGGCTGGAAAGTGGATGCATTTGATTTCAGTGAAGTAGCAAAAGAAAAAGCAATGAATATTGCCAGGGATAAAAAGGTGATGATAAATTATGAGTTAAAAAATATAGCTGATTTCAAAGCCACCCGGCAATATGATGCAGTTGGATTGGTGTATGTGCATTTGCCGGCAGAACTTCGTAAGAGTTTTCATCAGGAAGTGTATAACTCTATCAAACCGGGTGGGTTTCTTTTATTTGAAGCGTTTGCAAAAGAACAGATTCAATTTGAAAGTGGAGGACCTAAAGATGCGGCCCTTTTATATGATGCACCTTCCATTTGCAGTGATTTTCCTTTTTTGCATTTAATGACTTGCCAGCAAAAAGAAGTTGTATTAAATGAAGGTGATTATCACCAGGGAAAGGCTGCAGTTTTAAGAATGGTTGGTCAGCGGTTGTAAAATTTTTATTTTTTCAGAAAAACTTTCCAGATTACCGGTGAGGCTCTGCTGGGCTCTTTTTCATTACTCCAGAAAACGTTTGGAGCCCTGCTATCAATACCTCCGATAATATAACCGGCCATGAAGGAATTATTGCCGGTCTCATCAAGTTTTAAAATACCATTTTCGCTAAATGATTTTTCATCTGCAGGAATAAATTCTGCAGCAGCACCAAAATATCCCGGCATCGCATCTGGCAGTATATATTCTTTTACTGAATTATTTTTACGTTCTATTACACTGATACTTTTTACAAATGGCACATCCTTATCGGAAATCACTTTGCCTGCCGAATCGGTATAATATTTCGCAATTCCACCAAAGAATACTGAATACAATGTTTTATTCTTCTCGCTATAAACAGGCATTGTTGCTGCGTGATAATGACAGAACAATTGATTAAAATCTGCTACTTCACTGTGGCCATTTTCAGTAATATCAATTAAAGTAGTAAATGGAATATCTTTTTCATATTGGAAAACGCCTGAGTAAATGGTTAGCATTTCCTTGCCATTTTCATCAAATTGGTTCAGCAGATTATAATCTCTTCTATGCAACAGCAATGAATCAGTAACCGAAGTATAGTTTTCAATGCTTAGTTTATTGCCGTTGGCAGTTACACTAAATTTTCTGATTTGGTTGGTGTATTGTTGAGAAAACCCCGGGCCATGATCAGGACCATGTGGATTGTATCGGCCATCGAATCGCTGGCCTCCTACGAGATAAAACAGGTTGCCCAATTTATTCAACCTTCCACCGGTTACTGCCATGCGTTCATCCTTCAGTTGTTGTATAAATGATGAAATCTCAGTATTGCTCACTATTGCATTGATGAGCTCTTTCACCTGAATAATTACAAGGGAAGGATGTGTGATATGATCCTTTTCTGTTTCGCTGTAGCCGTACCCGCCAACCAGCATCAACTGATTACCCTGTTGAAAGAATTCCATATTGGAGCTTTCCAACTGTTCAGCAATTGTGGCTGGAAGTTCAGTTGTATTTCTTTTCCATACTTTTTCTCCAGCCAGGTCCAATACAAGTATTTCCCTGTTATTATATTGCTTATTAAAAGAAACAAAAGGCTGACGACGGTGCAACCCATCTGATCTGCCACCAATCAGAAGCACCCTGTTTGCATCTTTTGCCCATGCATAAGATTGAAGACCGCTAAAAGCTTCGGGTATTACCGGTTCCAATGATATTTTAAAAGGATAGTTATTCTGTGTATTTGCAATAAAGCTGAACAATAATGGAATTAGCAGGGAAGTAAGATACTTCATAATTATAGGGTTAGTATTATAAATTTTTAGCTGGTTATTTATTCAAATAGGCAGAATACATCCAAACCAGTTTTTCCTGCTGACGGATATAATCACTCATCAGAGCATTAGTGCCTTCATCACCAGCATCAGCTGATAATTCAAGCAGTTCTCTTTCTATTTGCAATAATATGCCAAAGGCAGCTAATACCGATTCTACTGTTTTCTTTCCATCAGATACATTGCATTGTTCTTTTATACTTGCAACTTTCAGATAATCTGTGAATGAATGACTGGGTGTATGGCCCAACGTTAAAATCCTTTCCGCCACCTCATCAATTTTCAACTGCGTATCTGTATAGAGCTCTTCAAATTTAAGGTGAAGCTCAAAAAATTTTTCCCCTTTAATATTCCAGTGAAAGCCACGGGAGTTTATATAAAACAATTGAAAATTGGCCAGCAGTACATTCAATTTGTCAGCCAGTTTTTTTGCTTTTGTTGCATCCAGTCCAATCATATTTTTTTTCATATTACACTTAAATTTAGTTAGCTAAGGTAGTTTTTCGCTCAGTAAAATAAGGTGATTTTAATCACCCTGAAGTATTGATTTTCAGGCTGTAAAGGCATGTTTTGTAATAAAGACAAATTTGGTGAGTTGTGACATATATCACATAACTAAAAATAAATAGGCGAAAAGTCAGAATATCATCCTTCCGGTTGATAGGAGTCATTAAAATGTGTGACACAACTCGCATACATTGAGGTTCTAAAAGAAGAGGTTTGTGGTCAAATAAATTTAAAGAACAAACACATTAGAATCGTATGAAACATATTGTTATTTTAGGCGCAGGCACAGCAGGAACAATGATGGCCAATCATCTTAAGAAACACCTCAAAAGACCAGAATGGCGTATCAGCATTATTGATGAAAGAACCGAACATCATTATCAGCCCGGTTATCTTTTTCTACCATTTGATATTTATGATCCGGAAGATATTGTAAAGTCAATAGAAGAATTTATTCCCAAAAATGTGAATTTGATCCAGGCAAAAATTGACAAAATAGTACCATCTGAGAATAAGGTTATAATGACCAATGGTACTGTTGCAATATACGATGTGTTGATAGTAGCAACCGGTGCCAAGACTGCTCCGGAAGAAATTGAGGGGATGAAAGGCGAAGAATGGCAGAAATCTGTATTCGACTTTTACACTTTTGAAGGCTCACTTGCATTGAGAAATAAACTCAGAGATTGGGAAGGTGGTAAATTGGTGGTGCATATAACTGAAATGCCAATAAAGTGCCCAGTGGCTCCATTGGAATTTGCATTCCTGGCTGATTCATTTTTTAAGGATAAAAAAATGAGGGACAAGGTGGAGATTACATATGTTACTCCATTAAGTGGTGCGTTTACTAAACCCAAGGCTACAGAAACACTGGAGCACCTGCTGGTGGACAAACACATCAATATTGAAAGTGATTTTGCCATCGAACATGTTGACAATGAGAAAAAGGAAATAGTAGACTATGGTGGAAGAACCATTCCTTTTGATATTCTTGTAACTGTACCTACTAATAAAGGTGATGCTGTTATTGAAAGATCAGGAATGGGAGACGACCTGAACTTTATTCCAACACATAAAGCAACACTGCAATCCAAAGAATATCAAAATGTTTTTGTACTGGGTGATGCCAGTAATATTCCTGCCTCTAAAGCAGGTTCAGTAGCACACTTTGAAGCGGAAATTCTAACCGATAATATTCTCAGGTTTGTAAAGGGGGAACCGCTGAAAGAAGAGTTTGATGGACATGCAAACTGTTTTATTGAAACAGGTGGAGGAAAAGCGCTGTTAATTGATTTCAATTATACGCATGAACCAGTGGAAGGTTCATTTCCGTTTCCTGGTATTGGGCCTTTGCGTTTGTTAAAAGAAAGCAGAATGAACCACCTGGGAAAACTGGCATTCAAGTGGATATACTGGCATATGCTTTTAAAAGGAACGCATATCCCATTTGTTTCAGCAACAATGTCTGAATCCGGTAAGAAGTACGAAAAATCTTAAATAAATAATTTTAAACAAAAAAAATAAAAAACATGGAAAAAACAATAGCTGGTAAAACAATTCTCGTAAACGACGAAGGTTTTATGACTGATTTTAAGCAGTGGGACAATTCAATCGGGGAGGCACTTGCTGCTGAAAACGATATTAGTCTTACTCCAAGACACTGGGAAGTGTTGACTTATATACAAACAGAATTCAAGAACGAAGTTCCGTTGAGTATCCGTAAGATAGGAAAAAGTGGTGTGGTGGATATCAAAGAATTTTATGTATTATTTCCAAAAGC
>JBARSW010000159.1:0-4229 GCA_049644925.1 Chitinophagaceae bacterium
TGATGCCGTAAAAGGATATTACGACCGTATTATTAAATATCTTATTTATGGAAATGTGCTGAAGAATAATACTTATCCGCTTTCTGTTTCGGCAGAAAGGTTAAGCCAGGCATTACACATTGCTGAACATGCAAAAAAATTGAAGGCAGATGCAGTGGCACATGGCAGTACCGGAGCAGGAAACGACCAGGTTCGTTTTGATATGATTTTCCATATTATGATTCCGGGTGTAGAAATTATTACTCCGATAAGAGATTTAATGCTAAGCCGTGAAGAAGAGATTTCTTACCTGAAAACAAAAGGTGTGGAGATGAATTTTGCTAAGGCGATGTACTCCATCAATCAGGGTTTGTGGGGAACAAGTGTAGGCGGTAAGGAAACACTTTCATCAAAAGGAATGCTGCCGGAAGAAGCATGGCCTACACAATTAACTGAGCAGGGTGTTAAAGAATTGGAATTAGGATTTGTAAAAGGCGAGTTGTTTAAAGTCAATGGAAAAGAATTTACTCATCCTGCAGAGGCGATACAGGAAGTACAAAAAATAGCCGGCCCCTTTGCAATAGGAAGGGATATACATGTTGGTGATACAATTATTGGTATTAAAGGCCGGGTTGGATTTGAAGCTGCAGCTCCAATGGTTATACTGAAAGCACACCATGCCCTGGAGAAACATGTATTAACCAAATGGCAACTGCAATGGAAAGATCAGTTGGCTCAATTTTACGGAAACTGGTTACACGAAGGACAGATACTGGACCCGGTGATGAGAGATATTGAAGCGTATTTAGAGAACAGCCAGCAAAATGTAACCGGTGATGTATTTGTTCAATTGATGCCTTATCGTTTCCAGGTTATTGGTATTGAAAGTAAATATGACCTGATGAACAGTAAGTTTGGTAAATATGGAGAAATGAACACCGGCTTTACGGGTGATGATGTAAGAGGGTTCAGTAAAATATTCGGGAACCAGACATCCATTTACGAAGCAGTACAAAAAGAAAATAAAAACTAATACCGCTATAATCCCCATTATGAGCACAAATCACATTTTAGAAAAATCTCAATACTCCCCTTCAGGGGATGGGGGCATTAAAGTTGGTATTATCGGAGGCGCCGGCTACACCGGAGGCGAGTTAATACGATTGTTGTTAAATCACCCGGATGCGGAAATCACTTTCATACATAGCCGTAGCAATGCCGGCAAATTGGTTCATACCACTCACCAGGATTTGATTGGTGATACAGAGTTGCTCTTTACTGATAATCTTTCCCCTTTAGGGGATGGGGGCATTGATGTATTATTTCTTTGCCTGGGCCATGGCGAGTCAAAAAAATTTCTTACAGAAAATAAAATTGCAGATTCAATAAAAGTTATTGACTTGGCAAATGACTTTCGCCTGGCTCAACACTCACAACTCGCAAACAGGAATTTTGTTTATGGTCTTCCTGAATTAAATCGGGACAAAATTAAATCTGCACAAAACATTGCTAATCCCGGTTGTTTTGCAACGGCAATTCAGCTAGGATTATTACCCCTGGCAAAAGCTGGTTTACTCAATGAAATTTATACTACAGGTATAACAGGCTCTACCGGTGCGGGTCATTCATTGTCAACTACTTCTCATTTTAGCTGGCGGGCAAATAATATTCAAGCATACAAAACATTAACCCATCAGCATCTTGGTGAAATATATCAATCTTTAAACCAGTTACTAGCATCCGCTGATAACTCTCCTTTAGGAGATGAGGGTATTAGCTTCGTTCCCTGGAGAGGTGACTTTACAAGAGGCATTTTCATCAGTTCTACACTCAATTACGACTTAGGACTGGAAGAATTAAATGAATTATTTACAAATTTTTATAAAGAACATCCTTTTACACATGTAAGCAAGGAGTCCATCTTTATGAAACAAGTGGTAAATACAAATAATGCCGTTATACAACTTGAAAAAACAGGGAACAAATTAGTGGTACATTCTGCCATTGATAATTTAGTAAAAGGTGCATCCGGACAGGCAGTACAAAATATGAACCTGATGTTTGGATTGAATGAAACATCGGGTTTAAATTTAAAAGCAACGTATTTCTAACTTTAAAACAAAATTCCCCCTTTAGGGGGTAAGGGGGCATGAACTTATTTGACGTATATCCGATAAATGAAATCTCCATCGTAAAAGCCAAAGGCTCGTATGTGTGGGATGATAAAGGCGAGCAATATCTTGATCTATACGGAGGCCATGCAGTTATCAGCATCGGCCATACCCATCCACATTGGGTAAAACGTATAGAAGACCAGTTGGAACAAATTGCCTTTTATTCCAACTCAATAAAAATTCCGCTGCAACAACAACTCGCCGAAAAGTTGGGAAGGATTTCAGGAAAAGAAGACTTTCAGTTATTCCTCTGTAACAGCGGTGCAGAAGCTAATGAAAATGCATTAAAACTGGCATCTTTTCATAACGGCAGAAAAAAAATAATTGCATTCAGCAAGGCATTTCACGGAAGAACATCATTAGCTGTTTCTGTTACAGATAATAAAAACTATATAGCACCTGTAAATGAAACTGATAATGTAATCTTTCTCCCTTTCAATGATGAAGATGCATTAAAAGATTGCTTTAAAGAAAATGGAAAGGAAATTTCGTCAGTCATTATCGAAGGTATCCAGGGAGTTGGTGGCATCAATATTGCCGAAGATTCATTCCTGAAAAAAATTCGTTCGCTTTGCGATGAATACGGAGCAGCATATATTGCAGACAGTGTGCAATGTGGATATGGAAGAAGTGGAAAATTTTTCAGTCATGACTTTGCCGGTGTCAATGCAGATATTTATACGATGGCAAAGGGAATGGGCAATGGATTTCCGGTAGCTGGTATTATCATTGCGCCTCATATTAAACCCCGGCATTTTCAATTGGGGACAACATTTGGTGGTAATCACCTGGCCTGCGCTGCTGCATTAGCCGTTCTGGAAATAATTGAAAAAGAAAAATTAATGGGAAATGCCGTAATGATTGGCAAATACCTGAGAGATGAACTGGAAGCAATCCCACAATTAAAAAATGTAAGAGGCAGGGGATTGATGATAGGCTTTGATGTACCGGAAACATTGAAAGACCTTAAGAAGAACCTTTTATGGAAACATAAAATATTTACCGGGGAAGCAAAACCAAATGTTATCCGTTTGTTACCATCACTGGCATTAAAGAAAAGAGATGCGGAAGCCTTCATTGAAGCAATTCATGAAGAAATAAATTCATTAGAATCTAGTTTAAATACCATCAGTTAAAAATGAAAAATTTTATTTCTGCTTACGACGTAAAAAATATTGATGCGCTGGTAAGAAAAGCATTAGCCTATAAGGCCAATCCTCTTGTTGATAAAAAATTGGGAGCTAACAAACGTATCGGATTATTATTTCTGAATCCAAGTATGCGTACCAGGCTAAGTACACAAATAGCCGCACAAAATCTTGGGATGGAAGCCATTATTTTTAATGTTGGAAGTGAAGGTTGGGCTCTTGAATTTGAAGAAGAGGCAATCATGAGTGGTACCACTGTAGAGCATGTAAAAGATGCTGCTCCGATTTTTGGAAAATATTTTGATATTTTGGCTATACGAACTTTTCCTTCACTAAAAAATAAAGAAGAAGATTACAGCGAACTCTATATAAAACAATTTGTAAAATATGCAGGTATTCCTGTAGTTAGTTTGGAAAGTGCTACCCTGCATCCCCTTCAAAGCTTTACCGATATTATTACTATTACAGAAGAGATGAAAAGCTGGAAGAAAAAAAGAAAGCCAAAAATAGTGATGACCTGGGCACCACATATAAAACCATTGCCACAATGTGTAGCAAATAGTTTTTCAGAATGGATAAATGTATGGGGTAAATCTGATTTTATTATTACACACCCTGTAGATTATGAGCTGGATACACAATTTACTAAAGGAGCTGTCATTACACACAACCAGGATGAAGCACTAAAAAACGCAGACTTTGTTTATGTAAAAAACTGGAGTACGTTTACGGACTATGGACGGCTATATGAAAGCGACCCTAAATGGATGCTGACAAATAAAAAACTGAAACTGACCAACAATGCGAAAATTATGCATTGTCTCCCGGTAAGAAGAAATGTGGAACTTAGTGATGAGATATTGGATGGACCAAACAGCATTATTACCCTGGAAGCAGGCAACCGGGTGTGGGCTGCCCAGGCAGTTCT
>JBARSW010000160.1:0-2039 GCA_049644925.1 Chitinophagaceae bacterium
GCTACACCCCCCATGTTGACACAGGCGATTATATCGTTGTGATCAACTGCGAAAAAGTTGTTTTTACCGGTAACAAACTGGAACAAAAAATCTACGACCATTACACCGGATATCCTGGTGGACGTAAGGAAGAAACTGCTGCAAATCTGCAGAAGCGCCGTCCGGAGGTTGTAATTGAAAGAGCTGTAAAAGGTATGCTTCCTAAGAATCGTTTAGGTCGCAAGATGTACAAAAAATTATTTGTGTACGTTGGTGCCAATCATCCTCATGCGCCACAGCAACCAAAAGAACTTAAATTTTAAACCCCCATCCCCTAAAGGGGAGAAAAAAATAAAAAATGGAAAAACAAAAAACCGGAATTGGTCGTCGTAAAGCCGCTGTAACAAGAGTATTCCTCACAAAAGGAGAAGGAAGTATTACAGTTAACGATAAAGACTATAAAGTATATTTTCCACTGGTATACCTGCAAAATCAGGTGGAACGTCCTTTTAAAACAATTGATGCTGTTGGAAAGTTTGATGTAAAAATCAACGCAATGGGTGGAGGTGTTAAAGGCCAGGCAGAAGCAGCCATGTTGGGTATTTCCCGTATCCTGGTTGAATTGAATCCTGAATTCCGCCCTGCATTAAAAGCAGCCGGATTGTTGAAAAGGGATCCAAGGTCTGTTGAACGTAAGAAATTCGGTCATAAAAAAGCCCGTCGTAGCTACCAGTTCTCTAAACGTTAAAAGAAGCACTGAGCTTTTAGCCTATTGCTATAAGCTTGGAAAACAAAATTTAATTTTTAACTAGCTAACGGCCTACCGCTAATAGCTAAAAGCTTAAAATAAAAATGGAAAATAATACTTCACTACAACAGCAACTTCTGGAAGCAGGTGTTCATTTCGGTCACCTGAAAAAGAAGTGGAACCCCAAGATGTTGCCTTACATCTTTGCTGAGAAAAAAGGTATCCACATCATTGACCTGAACAAAACTGTTGAATGCCTTCAGGAAACTGCAGCCGCATTGAAACAGATTGCCCGCAGTGGTAAAAAGATCTTGTTTGTTGGTACAAAAAAGCAGGCCAAAGACATCGTAAACGAAAGTGCCAAAAAAGTAGGTATGCCTTTTGTTACCGAACGCTGGTTGGGTGGAATGTTAACCAACTTCAACACTGTTCGTAAGAGTGTAAAGAAAATGCAGAGCATTGAAAAAATGCTGGGCGATGGTTCTTTTGACAGTGTTACCAAAAAAGAACGTTTAACATTAAGTCGTGATAAAGACAAAATGGAAAAAGTATTGGGTGGTATTGCTCAGTTGGGTCGTGTACCTGCTGCTTTATTCATCATCGATATCGGGCATGAGCATATTGCACTGGCTGAAGCAAAACGTTTAAGCATCTCTACGTTTGGTGTGGTGGATACCAACTGCGATCCTAATAAAGTTGATTTTGCCATTCCTGCTAATGATGATGCAACAAAATCAATTGCAATCATTGTTAATTATATAACAGCAGCTATTGCAGAAGGTCTTGCCGAAAGACAAGCAGCTAAAGAAGAAGATATAGAAGAAATGACTGATGATGAAAAGGAAAGAAAAGCTGCTAAGTTGCTCGCAGAAGCAGAAGCTGAAGGTGGACGTGGTGGAAGAGGCCGTGGCCCTGGTGGTCCTGGCGGACAAAGACGTCGTACCACGGGTGGACCCGGTGCTGGTAGCCGTGGCCCTGGTGGTGGAAGGAGATAAATCCCTTCACTAAAAGTGAGCTGAGAGGGTAAAATTGACAAACAATTTTTTAAAACTAAATAAATCCCCTTTGGGGTTTGAGTTATGAGTACAGTAACAATAAGTGCACAAGATATAAATAAGCTTCGCCAGGCAACTGGTGCAGGAATGTTGGATTGCCGTAAGGCTTTAAACGAAACAAATGGTGATTTCGAAGCAGCTATTGACTGGTTGCGCAAGCAAGGTCAAAAAGTAGCTGCCAAAAGAAGTGACCGTGAAGCAAAAGAAGGAGTAGTAATTGCAAAAACAACTACCGATAACAAAACGGGTATCGTTGT
>JBARSW010000161.1:0-11887 GCA_049644925.1 Chitinophagaceae bacterium
CGGCCCGGCGTAATAAAGAGAATAATAAAAAGAACGCCGAGGTCCATGCCTAGACACAAATCCTGATCAAGAGTCCTGGCTGCGAAATAATCCAGAGAGTAGAGTTATTGTGCTTCCTCTTTTATTAAAAAACAATCAAACTTGTCTATACCACCTTCATCAACTTCTCACAGATAGTCCAAATCCCAGAAAATATTGGAGTGTACTTAAAACAAGGCTCAAAGCCGAAGGAAGTCAGTTGGCTACAAATTGTAGTCAACTGAAAATGCAATCGGCAGATGGCAAATTTTATCTTACAGATGTAGCCGATACCGAACAACTCTTCCTCGCCGAGTCTCACACCGGGAAAAGTGAGTGGGGATGACTCGGCGTAATAAATGAGAATTATAAAAAGAACGCCGGGTCCATGCCTGTACACAAATCCTGATCAAGAGTCCCGGCTGCGAAACAGAGTAGCGTAATGGTGCTTCCTCTTTTATTACAAAACAATCAAATTTGCCTATACCACCTTCATCAGCTTTGCTGCTCCGGCATACCTTGTGTACCTGATATGTCCACCGGCAACCGGCTTGCCATATTCCACTCCTGCTGCCAGTATTAACCGTACGGTTTCCTCTTCGCTGTAATCCGGCAGGTTTAATTCTATCGTTTGTGCTGCACAGTTTTCTCCGGCTGTGTACCAGGGAGTGCTTCCTGCTGTACGCCGGTTCCACACTTCCTGTACCGGTAAATATTCGTTTTTACTTTCATCAAATACAATATCAGACACCATCCCCAATACAAACACTAATCGGTACAGCGGTTGCTGCATAGGGTTAGTGAGCTGCAGCCCCGGTTCCAGTTCCGGCAGATTAATGCTGGCTGTCCCGTTTTGCCGGTTCACCGAAAAATTCAGCGGGTGGCGCAGCACCGTATCAAAGGGGTGGTACTTATTTAGCGTAAACCCTTCCAGTTTATAACCCGCCTTCGATACCAGCACCGAACGTTTTCCGAACTCACCGGCAGTATCTTCTTCCAGTATGCTCTTGCACACAGCACTCAGGCTGCCGGTGCAGTTATAATCATAAAAATGCCGCACGGGGTGTATGGCCCTGTTTACCTGCTTCAGCATTTGCATAATACCCCGCCATTCCATGTTGCGCCTTCTCGTAATATCATAAGCCGGGTTCTTCTTTATCTGCTGCTTGGTGGGGCCGCCCTTCATTCTTACTACTATACCGTCTATACCCCGCATTTTATATGCCGACAGGCCAGATAAACTTCCGGTTAAGGCCGGCAGCCCTTTAAGTTGTGCCATATTGTATTGTTTAAGCACACAAGATAGGGAGAAGATTTTAATCTGCTAAATATTTTAGCACATAATTTGACAATAATTTTAGCATCTTTTACCCATGATATTCCCATCTTTTAATATATGGGCACATCATGGTGACATCATGGGCATATAATGGGAACATTATGGGCACATACTTGCCCTTTTCTAAGCAACAACTTACTGGCTACGTACCTGTATCAGGGCTCTAACACACTTACAAAAGATAATGTAGTTAGTTATTTCCCCGGTGAAAATATACTGTTTGGAGGTTGTTTAATAAAAGAAATAGGTGCAGGTAAAGGTTATTTGGACGACGCCAATATTACAGATTGGTCAGCTACAGTTGAAAAAGTTAAAATGGAATATCCAGCGGTGAAAATTATTGTTCCGGGACACGGAGAATATGGAAACAAAAAATTACTTGATTATACAATTGAATTATTCAAGGCTCAATAATAGAACTTCGCTTACCTGAACTCCCGCAAGGCAGAACAAATTTGAAAGTACTATTTTATTTCGCACCTAGCTTTTGAACAGGGTTTGCCGATGATGCAGTTTTGACAAACCACAAAAATATTTTCAGCAAATTTTTGGCTGACGGACGACTTAACGCCATTAACTTCAATAAGAAGTAAAGCGTCATATTCCTGCTTTGATAATACTTTTATTTCATTGTTAATACCCAGGCCAACTTTTACAACATATTGTAAAAACGAACTTGAATTTTCTTTTACAGCAACCATCCTGCAACTATTACCAACTCCTACATCAGCCAACGTTTTTTTAAAGTGCACTTTTATTTCACCTTTTTTATTGGGTATTGGATCGCCATGTGGATCAAACTCCGGATAATCCAGAAATTTATCCAGTTTATCTATCAGTTTCGTGGATTGAATGTGTTCTAACTGTTCGGCTACTTCGTGGATCTCGTCCCAGGAAAATTCAAATTTTTCAAACAAAAATGTTTCCCAAAGGCGATGTTTTCTTAAAACTTCTATTGCATTTTTTTTCCCTTCCGTTGTCAACGTTATTTTACCATACTTTTCATAATCAACCAATCCTTTTTCTTTCAGTTTTTTCAGCATATCATTTACCGTAGCAGGTTTTACTACTAAAATATTGGCTAACTCATTAGTGCCAACTTCTTCACTCCCATTGTCAAAAGTGATTTTCAACAATGACTTTAAATAATTTTCTTCGGTATATGTCAGCATTTTGTTTCCTGATTTTTAGCAGGTGATTACAAAAGTACAAAATAAATAAAACTTATTTTGTTAGATTTGCCTAACTTTATTTTTTTGGCTATTCAAAATAATCTAAAAAGCAAAATGAACTTATACAAATCATTGCTGGCAGCCATTTTTGCCCTAACAGTTCAGCTATCAATAGCTCAAACAGCCTCTATTTCGGGCAAAGTGATCGCAGAAGGTAAACCTATAGAGTTTGCAACTATAGTTTTGACTGGCACACAAATGGTAGCCAGTACAGACTCATTGGGCCGTTACAAAATAGAAAAAGTAATAGCAGGAACCTATCATGCACAGCTCTCTTGTATTGGCTTTAATAAGGTTACTAAACATATATCGGTGAAAGAAGGAGTAAATACACCACTAAATTTTGACCTTACTGGTTTTGAAAAAAAATTAGATGAAGTAGTAATAACCGGAACTCTTAAAGAAGTTAGTCGCATGGAAAGCCCTGTGGCTGTTGAGGTTTTTAAACCATCTTACTTTAAGAAAAACCCCACACCAGGCATTTTTGAAGCCTTGCAAAATGTAAACGGTGTAAGACCACAGTTGAATTGCAATGTTTGCAACACTGGCGACATTCATATCAACGGTTTGGAAGGTCCATATACGATGGTGCTTATAGATGGTATGCCCATAGTGAGTAGCCTTTCTACAGTTTATGGTTTGTCAGGCATTCCCAATTCATTGATAGAAAGAGTAGAAGTAGTGAAAGGGCCCGCCTCATCATTGTACGGTAGTGAAGCAGTAGGTGGTTTAATAAATATTATAACCAAAAAGCCACAAAATGCACCTTTGTTTTCGGCAGATATTTTTACTACAAGCTGGCAGGAATACAACGCTGATTTAAGTTTGAAGGTAAATGCCGGGAAAAAAGTAAGTGCTTTAACAGGTATCAATTATTTTAATTTTCAAAATAAAGTGGATAAGAACAACGACAACTTTACTGATATGACTTTGCAAAACCGAATTTCAGTTTTTCAAAAATGGAATTTTGAAAGAAAGCATAGTAGAGTTTTCAGCCTTGCAGGCCGTTATATGTACGAAGACCGTTTTGGTGGAGATTTGAGATGGAATAAAACATTCAGGGGTGGCGATAGTCTTTATGGCGAAAGTATTTATACCAATCGTTGGGAAGTATTAAGTAATTACCAACTACCCACAAAAGAAAAAATGATGCTTTCGTTCTCCTACACTAACCACAATCAGGATAGCCGATATGGCACTACCATTTACAATGCCCAACAAAATATTGCTTTTGCGCAACTCACCTGGGATAAAAAAATTGGAAGAAATGATTTATTGGCAGGTACAGCTTTACGGTATACTTTTTATGACGACAATACACCTGCCACAGCCAATGCCAATACCATAAACCAACAAAACCAATCACAAAAAACCTGGTTGCCAGGCATTTTTGTACAAGATGAAATTACAATTACAGAAAAACAAAAATTACTTCTTGGTTTCAGATATGATTATAATACTTTTCACGGGAATATTTTTACACCAAGGCTGGCCTACAAATGGAAACTAAATGATAAAAACATTTTGAGATTAAATGCAGGTACAGGATTTAGAGTGGTAAATCTTTTTACCGAAGACCATGCAGCACTTACAGGTGCAAGAATTGTAGAAATAAAAAACGAATTAAAACCTGAACAATCATACAATGCAAATATTAATTATGTCAAAAAAATATTTGCACAATATGGTACTTTCATAGGACTTGATGCTTCTGCATTTTATACATATTTCAAAAACAGAATAGTGGGTGATTACGACACCGACCCTAATAAAATTATTTATGACAATCTGAACGGATATGCTGAAAGTAAAGGCATAAGTCTAAATATGGATGTTGCTTTTAATAACGGCTTAAAAATTATAGCAGGTGGTACACTTATGGAAAACACCTTAGTTGAAAGCGGAAAAACAGAACAGCAAATTTTGACTGAAAAATTTACCGGGGTGTGGGCTATTTCGTATAAAATAAAAAAAATAAATTTAGCTTTTGATTATACAGGCAATATATACAGTCCTATGCGTTTACCACTATTGGGTGACACCGACCCACGAAGTCCAATATCGCCCTGGTGGAGCATACAGAATATACAATTACTTTATACAGGATTTAAAAACATTGAAATATATGGTGGCGTAAAAAATTTATTAAACTGGACACCCAATAAAGGTAATCCGTTTATAATAGCAAGAACAAACGACCCATTTGACAAAGAAGTACAGTTTGGAAGCAATGGACAAGTGGTAGCAACTCCCAACAACCCGTACGGTTTAACTTTTGACCCTACTTATGTATATGGACCAAACCAGGGTTTAAGAACATTTTGGGGAATCAGATATAATTTGAAATGAAAATAAATATTTTGTAACTGCCTTAGTTTGGGGTTGCAATTTATTACAATCTCAAATTACTTTTTGTTGTTGATTTTTTTGGAGGTTTTATCACTTTTTCTAAAACATGGATTGGTTGATGTGTGAAAAGGATAGCTGTAAACCATAAATTGGAACTACAAAACTTTTACTTTTGCAGAACTTAGCCTAAAGGGTTATACAATGGGAGACTGCTTCCTTTATTTACTTCAATGCGCAGCGAATTTGGAACCGGCACCTAAAGGAACAAAACGATGACCGGACTTTTTCCCCGGTGAAAAAATTAATGATTTTATTTAAAAAATAGAACAATGAAAAGAAGAGATTTTTTGCAGCAATCATCACTGGCTATTGCCGGTGCGGCTTTTGTTAATCCGGCCAGTGCCTGGATACAACAGGAACAACTTCAGCAGTATAAAGGGCGGTTGGCAAAGAACATCATTTTTATGGTAAGTGATGGCATGAGTACCGGTACGTTGAATATGGCTGATCTGCTATGTCAGCGGAAAGAAGGGAGAAGAAGCCAGTGGTTAAAGTTGTACGAAGAGCAAAAAGTGGTCCGTGCCTTAATGGATACCGCTTCAGCCAATTCGCTGGTAACCGATTCAGCGGCAGGCAGCAGTGCCTGGGGTGGCGGGGTTCGTGTAAAAAACGGATCGCTGAATGTGGGTGCTGACGGCACTTTTTATAAACCCATTCTGCAGAAATTTAAAGCCGTGGGTAAATCCGTAGGCTGTGTAACTACTGTGCCGATAGCACATGCCACGCCGGCCGGTTTCTGTGTCAATAATAATAAGCGGGGCGATATGGATGAAATTGCGTTGCAATATCTGCCGCTGCATTTTGATGTGATGATGGGAGGTGGCCGTGATAATTTTATGAGTACGACCCGTAAGGATAAACAGGACCTGGTAAACCTGTACCGGCAGGATCAGTACAATGTAATTACAGAACGGAACGGTTTATCTGTTACAGAAGAAGCCGATGACAAGCCACTGCTGGGACTGTTTTATGAAAGCGGACTCCCCTATTCACTGGACCGTTTACAGGAAAAGGAATTACAGGATACGGTGCCGACCTTATCTGAAATGACTGCAACTGCGATCAGGCATTTAAGTAAGAACAGAAAGGGATTTGTGCTGCAGGTAGAAGGCGGTAAAGTAGATTGGGCGGCCCATGCCAATGATATCGGCGCTTTATTATATGATCAGCTGGCTTTTGATGATGCGGTGAAGACAGCAGTGGAATTTGCAGAAAAGGATAAGAACACCCTGGTGATAATTACCACAGATCATGGTAATTCCAATCCCGGTTTGTTTTCCGGGGAGAAGGCCAATAAAAATTTTGACAGTATTCAGCAATTCAAACATACCAACGAATGGATACTAAATGGTATCAATAAAAATTTTACCCTTCAGCAGGTTATAGAACGGATTGAATTTGCGCAAGGGATTGTGCTGAAAAAGGAAGAGGCTGAACAGTTGTTGAATCATTATTCAAGCCTGGATGAGTCCGGTGTGTATAATGCCCGCAAACTTCCCTTTAAGCTGCTGGCCCAGTTGCAAAGCAGTTTCACTTCTGTAGGCTGGGGCTCTATGGATCATTCTGCAGATTATGTGGAGCTGGCCATGTTTGGTCCGGGCAGTTCGCTGCTAAAACCATTTGTAAAAAATACAGATCTTCATAACCTGATGCTGCATGCTGCCGGGGTTCAGAGCGCTGTGGTTTGATAAAATTTGACTTAATATAATGGTGGAGATGGTATGATGGATGAATCCCCCTTTTATTGCTGCATATCAGGCTTGATCCATCACGGATGAACAAAAGCAAATGTTCTCTTCTTTTGTAATGTCACTTCCTGAAATAGATTGACTATTTGTACTTTCCGGTTTTAAATTCAATCAGGCTAACACAACATGGTAAAAATCAATTTACTTACTGACAGATTTATTTTTTACAATATCATCTGACAGAAGACAATAAATCTTTACTCGAACATCCAATAAATCTTCATTGTAAGTCAGGTATTTATTATAACTTATCTTTATTGACCATAATAATTTGATATAAACAACAAGTCTGTGAATAATTTTTTTGATAAGTTTAAACTCAAAGCTGAAAAAGAGGAACTGCAAACCGTTGTTGAAAATATTGATAACGGAGTTTCTTTTCGTGGCACTAACTTGTGGGTACTCATTTTTGCAATCTTCGTGGCATCATTGGGATTAAATGTAAACTCAACAGCCGTTATAATTGGTGCTATGCTTATATCACCATTGATGGGTCCCATTATGGGCATTGGGTTGGGCATAGGCATAAATGATGTGCCATTACTTCGCAAAGCAATTTACAATTTCCTGATTGCAACAGGTGTGGCTTTGGCCACATCAACCATTTTCTTTTTGCTTTCCCCCTTAAATGAAGCACACTCCGAAATACTGGCAAGGACTTCTCCAACTATTTATGATGTGCTAATTGCATTGTTTGGAGGATTTGCCGGTATCATTGCAGTATCAAGCAAACAAAAAGGCAATGTAATACCAGGTGTAGCAATTGCCACCGCATTAATGCCGCCACTTTGTACAGCAGGTTATGGATTAGCAACACTACAATTCGGCTTTTTTATTGGTGCATTTTATTTGTTTATCATTAACACCGTTTTTATTGCTTTAGCCACTTTTATTATTGTTCGCTTTTTACATTTTCCCTATAGGCACCTGCAAAATAAAAGGGCTGAAAAATTGGCACAAAGAATTGTTTGGGTAGTAGTATTAATTACATTTTTGCCAAGCCTGTATTTTGGGTATGACATGATACAGCAGAACAAGTTTACCCAAAATGCTAACCGCTTTATAGCTTATGAAGCACATTTTCCTAATGATTATTTATTGAATAAAAAGATTGATGCTAAAGGCAAAAAAATTTCCCTGGTATTTGGCGGTAAAGAAATAATGCCGAAAGAAATTGAAACACTGAAAAGCCAGTTGAAAAAATATAATTTACAATCGGCATCATTAGAAGTAAAACAAGGATTTGCCTATTTATCAGAAAGTAACAATAAGATAGAAAATGAGCAGGTTTCTCAATTAACAATGGCATTAGAAGCAAAAGAAAAAGAAGAAAAATTACTTCAATTAAAATTAGACAGTATAAATAATCAGCTAAAACTCAGCACTCAAATATATGCAGAATTAAAAGTTCAGTATCCTGCTTTAAAAAATGCTATTTTACAACCATCTTACATACTCAGTGATAGTGCAGGTTCAAAACAGACATTTTTAATTTTACTTTCCTTATCAACAAAACTTCCTGTAAAGGAAGAATCAAAAATTGAAAACTGGCTAAAAATCAGATTAAATCAACAAAATATTAATCTAATCTTTCAGCAATGATTACCGTAATTATTCCGGCACTAAACGAAGAAAAAACGATACGTCATGTTGTGCGCCTTGCTAACAATTCAACTTATGTTTCTGAAGTGATTGTAGTGGATGACAAATCAATGGACAATACAGTGGAAGAAGCCAGAAAAGAAGGAGCCATTGTAATTACAAGCACTAAATTGGGTAAAGGAGCATCTATGAAAGATGGAGTGTTGGTAGCAAAAAATGAAGTAATCGCTTTTTTGGATGCTGATATTACAACATACCCAGACAATGTTATTGAGTTACTAACTTCCCCTTTATTAAACAATGAGGCCGATTTTGTAAAATCCTATTTTTCAAGACAGGCAGGACGGGTTACGGAATTAGTTGCAAAGCCATTATTGTCTATCCTTAATCCAACATTTCCTAATTTTCAGCAACCATTAAGCGGTATGATTGCAGGAAAGAAAAGCTTATTTGCGAAATGCGAATTTGAGGAAGGCTACGGGGTTGACATTGGCATATTGATGGACATGCACAATTTAGGTGCAAGAATTACCGAGGTAAGTATTGGCAATATTGAAAACAGGATGCAGGCATTGGAACAGTTAGGTAAGATGAGCCGGGAGGTGGCAAGAACCATTATGAAGAAGTCAAAAGAAATGGATTCCCAAAACTTAGAGACATACGAAAATATACAAGTGATAAGGGAACAAATGGAATTTGCTATCCGTGAAAGTTTGATGTCATTAAAAAAGATTGCCATGTTCGATATGGATAATACTATTTTAAGAACAAGCTTTATTAATACAGCGGCTGCAGAATTCGGATTTAAAAAAGAACTGGTTGAAATAGTTACCAATAACAACAATCCATTTATCCGTACCAAGCTGATTGCCCGGCTACTGAAAGGAAAAAGTATTGGCGATTTATTAACGTTGACGGATAATATAGAGGTAACACCTAATTTACAAGAAGTGGTGAAGCAATTAAAACAGCAAGGTTATATTACAGGCATTATCAGCGATAGCTATGATTGCATAACCAATCATCTTAAAAATAAATTTGGTTTTGACTTTACTATTTCTAGTGAATTGGAGTTTTCAAAAAGTGTTGCTACTGGCGAAGTAAAAATTCCATCCGTATTTTTATCAGATGATAAAAGCCAGTGCAAACATGATTACTGTAAACTTAATGCTCTTATCAGTATCTGCGACAAATATGATGTGGATTTAAAAAATACGCTGGTGATTGGTGATGGTGAAAATGATATTTGCTGTATCCGAAAAGCTGGCATTGGGGTATCATTTTGTTCTACCAACCATCTGGTAGATTCTGTTGCAGATTATATTATTAAAGAACCTGACTTTAATCTTTTATTACCAATTTTGAATTGACATGATTACATCACTGATTATTATCATTTTTATTCTAGGCTATATAGCTATAGCTTTTGAACATCCATTAAAACTCAACAAAGCAGCATCGGCGTTAATAACGGGTGTACTTTGCTGGACAATTTATATTCTGCAAAGTGAGTCCAGCAACACAGTAAGTGAGGAACTGCTGCATCATTTGGGAGAAATAGCATCTATACTTTTCTTTTTATTAGGCGCAATGACCATTGTTGAATTAATAGACTCACATAATGGCTTTGACATTATTACCGAAAAAATAAAAACCACCAGTAAGCAAAAGCTGTTGCTTATAATAACCGCTCTAACTTTTTTCCTTTCTGCCCTGCTGGATAATTTAACAACAGCAATTGTAATGACATCTCTTTGTTCTAAAATATTAAATGAGAAGGAAGACAGGCTTTGGTTTGCAGGTATGATTGTGATAGCAGCCAATGCAGGCGGCGCCTGGTCGCCATTGGGTGATGTAACTACTACCATGCTTTGGATTGGCGGGCAGATTACTGCATTGAATATTATGAAGCAACTTATACTGCCAAGTATTGCCGTATGTGTGATACCAGCATTAATTATTGCATATCGCTTTAAAGGGAAAAAATTCAGCGCTATTCCAGAATCAGTTTGTACACCAAAAGAAAGAAAAGAAGGTAAAATCATACTCTTTTTCGGTGTAGGCTTTTTAATTTTTGTACCCATTTTTAAAACCCTTACTCACTTGCCGCCTTTTATGGGTATGCTTCTTTCATTGGGGTTTATGTGGGTAATTACAACTATCATTCATAAAAGCAAAGTAGCAGAATTTGCAGAAAGATTCACAGTAGCAAAGGCACTGCAGAAAGTAGATACGCCAAGTATTCTCTTTTTTCTGGGAATATTGTTAGCTGTATCCGCCTTGCAATCTTTTGGCTTATTGAAAGAACTGGCAACTGTACTTAACACTACCTTAAAAAATGATTATATTATAGGTACTGCATTGGGGTTGCTTTCAGCTATTGTGGATAATGTGCCTTTAGTTGCAGCATCTCAGGGTATGTATGATTTATCAACCTATCCAACTGACCATTCTTTCTGGGAGTTTCTTGCACTCACAACCGGTACTGGCGGAAGTGCCATCATAATTGGATCTGCAGCAGGTGTTGCTGTAATGGGTATTGAGCAGATTGACTTTATGTGGTATCTGAAAAAAATCAGTTGGCTTGCTTTGATAGGTTTTGCAGCAGGTATTTTGGTGTTTCTTTTGCAAATGCAGATTGGATAATCCGATTATAGCCACTAAAAAAATCAAACTTCAATAATACCTTTTAAATTAATTTCTTATCTGCTGCATACAATAACACATACTCTTTTAAGAAATTTTCCTTTTCTGCAATACTCATTTCAGGTAGTGGTTTCAGCAGTTTAAAATGAGGCCAGCCGGTAGCATCTACCCACATCAGTTCATAGTACCGGGCGGGGGCAAGAATTGTATTTATTGCCATTTGCTTTAACTCTTTCAGTTCATTTTCCGTAAATGATTTTGGTGGCAGCCCTGCTTCCCGGATACCTATAAATACCAGGATATCGTCGAGGTCGGGCTTTTTTCCCATCCGTTTCATAAACGCAGTTTCCAGTTGCAGCCAGCTTTGTTGCAGATCACCTTCGGGTAGCATGATGCAAAGTTATATCAACACCAACATCGGAATTATGAAAATAAATACAAGTGAAGAAAATTTGAATTATTATTATCTATTCAAGTAGCTGGTGCCTTACTGCGGTTTACCTGTTTAAGATATGGAATGCAGGCGCAGATCATTTGTAAAGGTGGTGGTGTCGGTTCCAACAACATCACAACAAAAAAAACCCTCCGGTAGAAACCGGAGGGAACAACTAAAAAACACTAGCGTAATGCTAAGTCCGCCTTTTGGCCCTGACGGACAGGGTTTCATTGGAACGAACTTTCTTAATCGGGTTTCTTCCCGTCTAAAAAGGTATTTATGGTACTTATTTGCGTTTGATTGTTCTGGTCAGTTTTGACCTCGTAACTGCTGTAGAAATTTTCGACCTGTATATTGCTGTTATACAATTCCATATTGCGGCGGATATAAGCCGGCACAGTCTCAAACTCATTATTTGGGTCAGCAGCGTTAACATTGAAAGATAAGTTTCTCAACT
>JBARSW010000162.1:0-9186 GCA_049644925.1 Chitinophagaceae bacterium
AATTTCCTTTCTTAACAAGGCATATTCCATCAGAAAAGCCAGCTACAGAGTCATACCTGCAGGGTACTATTTGTTTGCCATACATATTTATAAAACCCCACTTGCCATTGAGTTGAACATCTGCCAGGCCTTCCTGGAAATAGTTTGCCGAATCATACAGGAAAGAAATGGCTGTATCACCCGTCTGTGCATTCAGAAACCCAAACTTGCCATTTACTTTCAGGGGTAATAAATAATAAACATATAAATCATAACTGGTTTTTACCGGCGACTTGTTAATCTTAAATTCATCTATATTCATTTCCATATCTCTGCCCAGCAACTGTGCTGATAGATTGCCGGTTACACATAATGTGCAAATAATGATTACAAAAAGCCGGATAATATTTTTTCTCATTATTACCATTTTCTGTTGTTGAAGAGTAAAGGAGGAGGCGGTGTTGACCATTTTGTTTTACCGGTGCAGCCTTCATTGCAGCGGTCGGTATATTTTTTTATGCATTTTTCCAGGCATTCAATTTCTTTCATCCGCTGTTCCATACCTGCAGAAAAGATGGCGACCTTTTGTGCCATCTCTTCATTACTTGCATTTAGTTTTCGAATATGATACCATCCAAAACATTCTGCACCAATATTGGAATAGGTTTCGCCAATCATTTTTGCCTGTTCAAAATATTCGCCGGGCATATTGGAAAGGCCAAATGGTTTTTCCACTTCTTTTATCAGGTTTTCATAATCTGAAATATGTGCCGTTTCCAAAACTCCATTCAGGAACATCAGTATTTTTAAATTTCTTCCGGCTTGTTCTTTATCTCCGCTAAGCAGTTCTGCCAAATCTCCACCAAGCGAAACCCTGTCCACCACATCCTGAACCTCATCTATTCTTACATCAATATTTTTTAGCTCCTTAGCAAACCATTTTTGTATTTCAGGATTAGATGATTTGCACAGGTTTCCCGTTCTTTTATAAAGTGCTTCTACATAGCTTCTTTTTAAAATACCCTGCAGCAAATTATATTTCATAAACATGCTGGATAGATAACCTTTGCTGTCTTCTAAAACCCTGTTATATGCATCATCCACTTCTTTGCCCCATTTTTCCAGATCAGCATTATTGTTGGTCAGGGATTTGGTGAAATTCTTTAAATGCCCCTGTGCATATTTAATATCTTTTTTGAAAGCAACAATTGTTTCCTTAGCCTCATTTATTTTTTCTTTAATGGCTTCCTGTTCTTTGCGTTCTTTTTCCAGTCTTGCTTCTTCCATGCGTCTTTTCTCATCTTCCAATCTTTTTCTTGCCTCTTCCTGTTGTTTAATCCGGTCCTGGTAATCTTTATTTTGTTGTTTTTCTTTTGCCAATGCACTTTCGGCTTCTCTTAACTTGTCTTTATAGTACTGGGTATACGGGTCTTTTCTTATTGCTTTATTCAACATCCGTACAGCATCCTCCCAGTTACGGCTGTTCATTTCTTTTATTGCTTTCTGGTAATGGTCCCTTGCCTCGTCTTGTTTTTGTTCAAATGTTTTTACAAACGGGCTTTTGTATGTGCTGCTACCAGAATTTGAAGAAGGCGCAGAAGGTGCCGAAATAGAATATGAATTGATGCTTCGGCCTGCCCATGATTCCAGCTGTCTTAAAGCAGTTTGTCCTTTTACAGGGACTATAAAAAATAAAATTGTAGCATTCGAGAAAATGATAGTTAGAAACTTTTTATAAGATACAGTTGTCATAAAAGGGTATTTATAATTCCGGCTTTCTGCTCCTGCTGTTACCATAGTCCAGCTCCTTTCTTCCCCAGAAAATAAACAGCAAAATGCCCCATACATTCAGAATAAGTACAATAAAAAACCAGCATAGCTTGGTGGTGTTATCATAAAAATGGCCATTGGCAATTGCCACAAGAGCGATAGACCAGATAATTACTATAAGGATGAAAATTATAAGCGTAGTCCCTTCCAATTGGCCAACAAGCGGCAAATGAAGCGGTAACATGGGTAACGAGTTTAGAGCAAACAATATACAACTTGTGATAGATAAATAGTATGAGCAAAAGCATTTGCATTAATGAGGCAGGTCATATCCGATAGAATTGCCTGTAATTAATTTGTCAATTGATATAAACACTTTTTTATGAAAGCCTTGTATCTGGCCTTTATGTTATTGTTATGCGTTGCCTGCACACAGGCGCAGCAATACATTATCCGTTATGATCTTGCAGCAGAAAATGTAAAATACTATAAAGTAAAAAAGACGGGAGATACTTCGGCAGCTTCCGTTATTAATCTCTCAAAATCTAACAGGGTAAATCTGCAATTGGTAAACGCTGCTAATAGTTATCAGCGGCAGGTAAAATATATAATCAAGGAGGAAGAACCGGAAACTGTAATTATTCCGGGAATTGGTAGTAATCCGCTTAAAAGCTCAACCGGTGGTTTGCCGGGACTGGATACAAAGTCGCTGAATGCGTTAGATATTTTTAAAAGATCTGAGACCAAGGGTGTAGAAATAATGTTTGATAATGCTGAACAAAAAGAAGCAAAACTGAGTTTCACAAAAAAGTATAATGAATTTACTGTTGCTTATGGAAAATGGCAAAAAGCAATGCTTTTTGAGCAGGAATGTGAAGTATTGTGGAAAGATTTGGCCGAACTCAGGTACACCATGCAGGTTCCGGAAAATGAAGTAAAGCAAGCTGCCAGGAATAAAACGGGAGCAATATTTCCCGGAATTGAGGACAACCCTTCTGCCATTAAACTAAACACCCAGGTGGTCAATCCACAGGTTATTGCCAGCGAATTAAAAAACATCTATAATGAACTGGTAAAAAACTATAGTTCTTTCAGGGAGCTGGAAATAAAATCTCCACAGGCAGACACACTGGTTGTAAAAGCAGAAAAAGGGATGAGTCAGGTAAACAATACACCTATTAATGCCGGGGGAAATAATACGGGTGGAGTGGTAGCCCGGATTACGGATTTATACCGCCAGATACTAAATGATAGTTATACTAACTTAACACCACTTGATGTAAACCGGAAAACCATTATTGCAGAAGTCCGTTTTACACCGGTTATTGATTCAGTAACAGCCGCTTTGCTGAATATGAAAGGACAGGATACTATAAAAAAATGGATAACTATTTATAAAAAAGAACCACTCCGCTTCCGCAACACATTTGGATTCAGTTTTGTGTCTTTCGCCGAAAACCGCTGGCATTATTTTGTAAATGCAAACAATATTATTGCCAGAGAAACAGCTGACCAGTTTCAACCAGTTGTGGTGTCTTACCTGCATTTTTATGCACCCAGGGACAAGGGCTTTCGCTGGGGTGGCAGTTTAGGCGCCGGATTACCTGTTGGTGGAGATAATACAAAGCTGAATATCATGCTGGGGTTGAGTACATTTCTGGGAAAGAATGACCCGGTTTGTATCAGTGCCGGCGTAAGTGGTACACAGGTAAAAAAGTTATCGGGATATAGCCTGGGTGATAAGGTAACTTTTTCGGCATTAACAGATAATAATTTCGCTTCGGTTTACCGGGTTGGTTATTTTTTGGCACTTTCTTTCAATCCCGGAAGCCTGAATTCAAAAGATTAAAAAACAACCATTATGAAATATTTTTTAATAAGCTTACTCAGCAGCATTTCATTACTGTTGATTGTATCCTGTAATCACAGGCAAACTGCTACTCAAACAAATGGTAACGCATCAGGTGTTGATCTTACCAATAATAATTCTGGTAACGACACCAATATTCTTTACTCCTGGGCTGTAAGAGGCTGTGCAGAAAAGACAGTCAGCAGAAATACAAAATCACCTTCCGGAGAAGATTATAAAGATGATCCTGATTTACCAATGCCCGGAGATAATGGCATTACCTCAGCAGGAGATTCGATTATTTATTCAAGATTCGTTCGGCATGGTTGCTGTCGCAAAGCAGAAGTAAGCTCACAACGAAATGATAAGGTAATTACCATTATTGAATACTGGACGGGTCAAATTTGCAAATGTATGTGCAGCTCAACCATAAAAACAGTAATACAGCAATTGCCAAAAGGCGAATACCAGGTATATGCTGTTGAGACAGGCACGGACCCAATAAGCAATAAGCCTTCTGACGGAAGAGATACGGTGATGAGGCAGAAAGTGGTAATACAATAAATGAAGCTTCAAAATTAGCAGCTTCATATCCCAAAATTAATCTGCTATTAATTTAGTAACGGTTCTATTTAATTTTTTTCAACAAAATATCTGAGCGACTTTCCAACAAGTTCGTTCCAGCCTGCCTCATAGTTTTCGGATGCAAAATCTTTGCCCCCATCTGCAAAATTTTCAAGGCCTTCATGTACGAGTGTTACAACTGTCATGTCATTTTGTTGTTGCAGGTTCCATGTTAAGATAGAAGAACCATTGCTGTGACTGGGATGGGTCCAGGTATGCTGGAACTTCTCATTTGAAACTATTGTCGTAATAGTGCATTGGTGGTGATATTTGTTTGCGCCTCCCGGCTCATAAAAATTAAAAACTGCACCAACTTTCAATTCAAAATCCGGAATATCAAAGTACCAGATTTTCATTGCTTCTTTATCTGTCAATGCATGCCAGATTTTTTCTGCCCTAGCATTAATTGTAAAACTGATTTTAAGTGGTTGATGCATATTCAGTATTATAATTATTAAAAAACAGGTTGGGCTTTTATTAAAAACCCAACCCATGTATTTGGACAATTTCTATCAATTCTTCACTGGCAGGAAAGCATACTTCTTTCCATATTCCAGCATTTGTTCAAAAAAGCTTTGCGGATATTCAAGTTTAACATCTGTAATCTTATCGCCATCCATTACGGGTACCAATCTTGGCTGAATAAAACCACGATAGGGTTTTACATTTAATTTTTTGTAGCGTTCCAGCACTTCACGATGCAGGGCCGCATCCACTTTTACACCATAGGTTTCCACTAAATTTTTACCTCCGTTAAAATCACCTTCCGATTTTATCCGCTGTATTTCTTTCAATAGCTGACCAAACAGTTCTCTTAATTTTTGATAATCATTAATGCGTACATAAGTTTTTCCATTGTTCTTCACCAACTCAACCACTTTATCATTTTTACCTTTTTCAAACACCCATTTTGCATTCAGTTGGCGGTTACGCATATGCGATTCTTCTATCTGGTCACCGGGTTTCAGTCGGGTAAGTTGTGTCATCAATCCATTCATCATATAACTATCATATTCAGCCAGACCTACTTCGGTGGATGGGGCTACTCCAATATCCACCAGTTTCTGGTCAAGTATAAAATAAAGTGCTACCAGATCAGCTCTTGCTTCTTCCAGTGTAGAAGCATAGTTTTTAAGTGTTTTATCCGTTGTTTCCACGCCGGGGTTTATTTGTCCGGATGCATGGCCGATACATTCATGCATATCAGTATGTAAATCGGCAGATAAGCTTCCATATTTTTTCATCCGCTGTATTACGGTGTCGTTCAGGCCAAATTCATCAGTAACACCGCTTTTAGAACCGGCCACATTGTAAGAGTAAATAATATTGCTCAGCGAAACAGATTTGGAGCCATGTTCTTTTCTTATCCAATCTGCATTGGGAAGATTGACGCCAATGGGAGTAGCCGGTGCCGCATCTCCGCTTTCACTGATAACCGTAATGGCTTTTGCTGTAATGCCTTTTACACTTTTCTTTTTATGTTCGGGCATCAAGGGAGAATTATCTTCAAACCACTGTGCCTGGTCGGCAATGGCTTTTATGCGTTTGGTGGCTTCCATATCTTTCATGGATACCACACTTTCATAACTTCCTCTTTTACCAATAGGGTCCATATACACTTCGATAAAACCGTTTACCACATCAATACGGCTGTTAATATCATTGGCCCAGGCAATACTGTAATCATCAAATGTTTTTAAGTCACCGGTTTTATGTACTTGTATTAACAGTTCCAGTGCTTTTTTTTGTTCGGCATTTTCTGCCACTGTTACTGCTTTTTCCAGCCAGCCAATTATTTTTTCAATAGCGGCGGAATACATGCCACCCTGTTTCCAAACTTTTTCTGTTACAACACCATTTTCTTTAACCAGTTTACTGTTAAGCCCCCAGGAAGGTGCTCTTTCATCAGCCGGGAATTTTGCATAAAAACCTTCCACTTCTTTTTGTGTCACTCCTTCATAAAAATTTACAGACGAAGCTGCCACATTATCAATATCGGGTCGCAGATCCACCAGTTTGGGTTCCACCTTTAAATCAAATACCAAAGGTTTTATGCGAGCAAGAAATGCGGATACCGATTCACCTGTTTCTTTTGGAAGTGATGCAGTATCACTATTATTAATTACGGATGAAAAATATTCAAAAGAACAGGCCGGAATAAACTTTTCGTTTCCATAATGATGGTGATTGCCGCTGCTGAAGAAAAAGCGGCCGCAATATTCGGAAAAATTTTTCCAGTCGGCAGTACTGGTATCACCTTTAAAAGAACCATAGGCAGTTTCTAATGTCTTACGGAGCAAGAGGCCATATTTGCTTTTTTGGTCATAAATAATATCCCGGCCGCACTGTGCTGCTTCGTATAAATAATAAGCCAGTTGTTTTTGCTGAAGAGTAAGTTCATCAAAGCCTGGAACCTGGTAACGGAGTAATTGCAGGTCGGCAAAGGCTTCCGCTTCCACTTTAAAATCAGGGTCAAAAGTTGCACTGGTGCCGGTACTGTCAGTTTTGCCTGCTGCATTTTTTCCGCCCTTATTATTACAGGCAGCGGAAAAAATCGTTATAAGCAGCAGTACTGCAAGCAGTTTACTAAAAGATTTCATTTGTAAGTTTTTAATTTTTTAATAGTCTCCCACTGTCTTTCTGGAAATTCGCCATAATATTTTTTTAATTTCCTTGTTAGCTATTGCGAAAAAAATACGGCTTATTTCAAATGCTGAATTTCTTTTATAAAAGTACGGAGTAAGCAGAAAAGAGTATGTGTAAATCTTTAGATGGTAAAGATACCGGTACCATCGGCACAGGCTTCGTATATTGTGGCAATAATTACCCTTTATTAAACACGGGGAAACAGATACTAAATGACTGATTATTTATTAGGATTGAATGAGCGGCAACGGGAAGCTGTTTTACATAAAGACGGGCCTATAATGATAGTGGCCGGAGCCGGCAGTGGTAAAACCAAAGTGCTTACCACCAGGGTGATTCACCTGATGGCGGCTCATGCTGTGGATGCCTTCAACATTCTGGCACTGACATTTACTAACAAAGCCGCCAAAGAAATGAAGGAAAGGGTGGAAAAAATACTGGGTAATGGCGAAGCCCGGAATTTATACATTGGCACCTTCCACTCTGTATTTGCAAGAATACTTCGGTTTGAAGCAGACAAAATTGGCTATCCCCGAAGCTTTACTATTTATGATACAGACGATTCCAAGAGTGTGCTGAAGACAGTGATCAATGAAATGAGCCTTGATGACAAACATTACAAACCCAATATCGTTTACAACCGGATTTCATCTGCAAAAAATGCATTGGTTGGTCCGGCAGAATACCGGAATGACTACGCCATTCAGCAGGAAGATATGCGGGCCAACCGGCCGGCAATAGGACAGATATATGATGCCTACGCAAAACGTTGTTTCAAAAACGGAGCAATGGATTTTGATGATTTGCTGATGAAGTTTTATGAGTTATTGAAGAATGTACCTGAAGCATTGGCAAAATACCAGCGAAAATTCAAATACATTTTAATTGATGAGTATCAGGATACCAATCCGGCGCAGTATGAGATAATTAAGTTGCTGGGCGCCATGCATGAGAATGTGTGTGTGGTAGGTGATGATGCACAGAGTATTTATTCATTCCGGGGAGCAACGATTCAAAATATTTTACAATTCCAGAAAGATTATGATGAAGTGAAACTGGTGAAACTGGAACAGAATTATCGCAGCACTAAAAGCATATTGCATGTAGCCAATGAAGTAATTAAAAATAACAAAGGGCAGATTGAAAAAGTTTTGTTTACGGAAAATGGCGAAGGAGAAAAGATTAAACTGGTGCGGACAATGACAGATAATGACGAAGGAAAGTTTGTGGCCGACAGCATACAGGAACAAAAACTCCGCAATCATTACAGCAATAAAGACTTTGCCATTTTATACCGCACCAATGCACAGAGCCGTGCCTTTGAAGAATCGCTGAGAAGGATGGGCCTTGCTTATACAATTTATGGTGGCATCAGCTTCTATCAACGTAAAGAGATAAAAGACATTGTAGCCTACCTGAGAATAATCGTTAATCCGAGTGATGAAGAAGCTTTAAAACGTATCATCAATTATCCTGCAAGGGGAATTGGAAAAACAACGATCGACAAATTGGTATTATCCGCCAATGAAAATAACATCAGCATGTGGCAGGTGCTGGAAAAAGCAAACGAATTTGGTTTCAGGGCCGGAACATTTACTGCATTGCAGGATTTTGTAATAATGATTAAAAGCTTTGCCAGTATGCTTACGAAACAGAATGCTTATGAAGTGGCATTTCATGTGGGCAAGCAAACAAACCTGGTAAAAGAACTATTTAATGATAAGAGTACAGAAGGTGTGCAACGCTATGAAAATATACAGGAGTTACTGAATTCCATAAAAGAATGGACAGAGAGCCCCGATAATGAAGATGGTGAACTGGTGGATAAAAGCCTTGCTTCTTATTTACAGCAAATTACTTTGCTTACTGATGCAGATGAAAAAGACCCTGATGCCGATACCGTAAAGTTGATGACCATACATGCTGCCAAAGGATTAGAATTCAGTTGTGTGTTTGCCGCCGGATTAGAGGAAATGCTTTTTCCCAATGCATTGGCCATAAATACAAGGGAAGAGTTGGAAGAAGAACGAAGATTATTTTATGTAGTCGTTACAAGAGCCAAGCAACGGCTCTGGATTACGTATGCCAATACCCGTTACCGCTTTGGTCAGCTGGTACAAAATGAACCCAGCAGGTTTATAGAAGAAATTCCAGAACAATCTATGGACAGAAGTTTTGCCGGAGGTGGTTTAAAAAATCAGATAGGCGGCAGTAAATGGAGCAGGGGTTCTGCATTTGACAGAATGAAAAGTAAAAATGTTGATGATGGTGAATCGGGAAAAGTAAGTCAACAGTCGGGTACGTATTATAATTCAGGC
>JBARSW010000163.1:0-4199 GCA_049644925.1 Chitinophagaceae bacterium
AGCGGTATAATGCCTCTTTGATGTAATATTGAAATTCATAGTCGCCTGCAAATTTTGTAAAAATGTATGAGGGACGAAAAGCAAGCATGAAACTATCTAATGATGCACCATCCAGTTGAGTAAGCCGCCTGACCAATGCTTTGTTGAACCGGTAATTGATGTATTTATCCTCTTCCTCTATCAATAATCTTTTCTGAAAAGACTCAATACTCCTGTTTCTTTTAAAACGAAACATGTTGATAATTTCATCTAGGTCGAAACCGACCCCTGTGCCATATTGAGGGGTAACCGTTTTTAATTTCGGCTTTTGGTAGTTAAAAATTTTTGCGTAATCATTCCTGTTTTGCAGAGAGTCAAACCGATAATTCTTTGGTTTTATTTTTACTTCTTTCAGAGTTGGAACATTTACATGAAGGGAAACATCAAATTCCAGAACGTTGGCAATTTTCATTACCGGAAATTTCATGGTGGGCTTGTTCAGGTAGCTAAACCAGATAGAATCAGTTTCTGCTACTTCAATAATGTAATATCCATCGGCATTGGTGGTGGTTCCTTTTCCGGAAGTACTAAGTACACTTACCGCTTCCAGCGGAAAATTCCTGGAACTATCATACACATACCCCCGTACTTTATAAATTTGTGCATTTGCCAACGAGTCAAATAACAAAAAGGTAATAATGCCAATGCAGATATGAAAAAAAAACCGTTTCAAAATTTATTAATTGCCGGCAAGTAACGAAAGAAAATGCAAAAGGTAATATAAAGTCTGTACGGCAAATTAGTCATAGAGGTCAAATAATCAATATGGCAAGTTTGGAAATAAGATAAATAATGACAATGAATAAAAACTATTTAAATAACTGATCAATAATAGCCGGATAGTATTCATGTTCCAGTTTCTGTATTCTTTTTGCCAGTGAATTGGCGGTATCACTTTCTAAAACCGGGCACTTAACCTGGAATATTGTTTTTCCACGATCATAAAACTCATCAACATAGTGTATAGTAATGCCACTTTCTTTTTCTTTATTATCTATTACTGATTGGTGAACAAACCTGCCATACATTCCTTTGCCACCATATTTGGGTAATAAGGCCGGATGGATGTTTACTATTCTGTTAGGATATGCTTTGATAAGGGAAACAGGTAATTTCCAGAGAAAACCTGCCAGAACAATAAAGTCAATCTGGAGCTCCTTCAATTCATTAATATAAATATCGTTTTCAGAAAATTTATCTTTTTCAACTAATAAAACAGCCAGTCCTTCCTGTTGCGCAATTTGTAAAACGCCAGCTCCGGGCTTATTGCAAACAATGAGTGCCACTTTTATTTTTGATGACCTGCGAAAAAAATCAATTATCCGCTGCGCATTGGATCCTGTTCCGGAAGCAAAAATGGCTATATGAATTATTTTATCCCTGTTAACTTCCGGGAAAAAAGTATTTTTTTGAAAAACGGGAGCTTCACTCAATGATTCTGAAAAAGCCGGTTTAATACTATTTGTTGTAAAACCCATCCGGCCACCTATTTTCTTCAGGTATTGGGAAAAGAACCGGAATTGGCCAAAAGGAATACTGATAAGGATGACGGCAACAGGCCAGATAATGGTTATCAATAGAAAATAAACAATGGCCCAAAGCCAGTCTTGTCCAATGCCTAAGGCATTCATGATAATCTTACCTAAATATCCGGTAACACTACCACCAATAGCAAAAGTGCAGAGGATAAGTGCCAATTGCCACTCATTTACTTTCCATTTCTTTTTTAACCGATCAAACATTTGGCGGCAAAAATCAGGAAAAAGAGACAAAAAGGAACGAAGCATTGTCTTTATTTCTTTATATAAAATGAAGGGAAGAGCCGTTTTTCACATCTGTTGAAGGTTTTGGCATTAATTACCAATTTATGACAAACAAAATTATGACTCCGGCAAAAACCTGCTAAAATCGGCTGAAATGCAGGCTGGTGGCGGCTCAAAAAAAAGTTAAAGCACTTGAACTTTTGTTACGTTCCTGACTTATTTTTGCGACTGTTTAAAAGTTTTTATCCACATTTTTTTAGAATCAACTGTGTCTATGATTCCTCGTAAATCTATCGGCAATAGGCTGACCATTTTGTTTTTGTCACTCTTTGTATTTTCTATTGTTAATACATCAGCCCAGGGTGATGTTGCAGCGGGTAAGGCGCTATTTTTAGGAAAATGTGCTGCATGTCATAATGTTTTTAAAGACATGACAGGCCCGGCATTGGGAGGATTGGAAGAAAGAGGCAAATGGGCAGATCATAATGAATTATTGAAATGGATTAATAATCCTGCCGGGTATATGGCCGCAGACGCCTATACGCAAGGACTAAAAACCAAGTATAGCTCTTTAATGACTGCTTTTGCAGATGTTACCTTAAAGGATGTTGATGACATGGTTGCTTATATTAATGATGAGGTTAAAAAAAGCAAAGAAGTGCCGGCAGAAAAAGGAGAAGGAGAAGTTCCTTCATCCGGGAAAAGCAATTCAATTTTGTTTGGTATCATTTCTCTTATCCTGGGCATTATCGCAATAATACTCATGCAGGTAAACAGCAACCTGAAAAAAATGACTGATGATGCAGAAGGTATTATTCGTCCCGAACCGGTTCCTTTTTACAAGAACAAAACATATATCACACTTGCGTCTATCTTTTTCTTTATCCTTGGTGGTTATTTAGTGGCCAAAGGTACCATTGGACTGGGTCGTCAAAAAGATTATCAGCCTGTTCAACCTATTTATTATTCTCATAAAGTACATGCCGGTTTAAACCAGATTAACTGCCTGTATTGTCATGGTGGTGCCTGGGACAGTAAGCAGGCCTCCATCCCTTCTGTTAATGTGTGTATGAATTGCCATAAGGCCATCAACACTTATGAGAAAGGACCCAAACTTTATACGGAAAGCGGTGATCTGATTGATGGAACAGCGGAAATTGAAAAATTATATAAGTATGCCGGATTCGACCCTAAAAACCCAACAAAATGGGATCCTGCTGCAGCAAAACCAATTGAATGGGAGAAAATTCACAACCTGCCTGATCATGTATATTTTAATCACTCACAACATATAAGAGCCGGTAAAGTACAATGTCAGAGTTGCCATGGCGAAATAACAGCCATGGATGAAGTAAAGCAGGTATCCGACTTAAGTATGGGCTGGTGTGTAAATTGTCACAGAGAAACCAAAGTTGATTTTAACTACACAGAAGGTAAAGGCAACAAGTTTTATAGTATTTACGAGAAATTTCATAATGACATAAAGAACCACAAAATGGATAGTGTAACCGTGGCAGATATTGGTGGAATAGAATGTCAGAAATGTCACTATTAATATTAACTGAATCAGCTATTAAGCACATTATAGAATTATCAAACTGATATTCATGAGCCAAAAAAAGTACTGGCAAAGTTTCGGAGAGGTGAATGACCCGGAGAATCACAAAAAGCTATCCCAGGATGAGTTCCCGGAAGAGCTTCCTTTTGAAGGATTTGATGATAAGGGACTGATAGATGCCAAAGCTCCACGCAGGGATTTCTTAAAATATCTCGGTTTCAGTACTGCTGCTGCTACATTAGCCGCAAGCTGTAAGACTCCGGTAAGAAAAGCAATTCCTTATGCCAACAAGCCCGAAAATCTTGTTCCAGGTGTGGCAAAACATTTTGCTACCACTTATGTACAGGATGGTGATGTAATACCAGTTGTAGCAAAAGTGAGAGATGGCAGGCCGATTAAATTAGAAGGCAATGATCTTTCTAAATTAACCGGAGGAGGTACATCGGCCCGTTCTCAGGCATCTGTGCTTGACTTATATGATATGTACCGGGCTAAGTTCCCTTTGCATAAAGTAAAAGAACAGTTCGAAGAAGTTCCAACTTTTGAGCAGTTTGATAAAATGATAGCCGAAGTAATGAAAAATGCCGGCGGCTCCGTTTTTTTATTAACTTCTTCTATTGTTTCTCCTTCTACAAAAGATATTATTTCTAAGTTTCCGGGTTTAAAACATGTACAATACGATGCCGTTTCTTACAGCGGTATGATACTGGCTAACGAAGCCAGCGGATTTGGCAAAAAAATTCCTTCTTATGATTTTGGGGCAGCCAAAGTTATTGTAAGCCTTGGGGCTGATTTCCTGGGTACCTGGCTTAGCCCGGTTGAATTTGCAAGGGGTTATT
>JBARSW010000164.1:0-11039 GCA_049644925.1 Chitinophagaceae bacterium
TTCATAGCTGTTGCATCCTTATTAAAAAAACGGGAAGCATATATTTTAAAAATGTATTTGCCCGGGGGAAGACTGTAGCGTACTGTTTGTATTTCGTTATTCTGAATCCAATCTTTGTCCACCCCTTCCATTTTATACTGATAAATATATTGCTCGGGATTGCTGGTGCCCATAACCACAAAATCAAAGGAAAGGCTATTGTGGTTATAGGGAAGTTTTATTGATGTTATATTCCAGGTGGCGGTGTCTTTTTCTATATCCTCGTTATTGGCTTTTATCCTGGTAAATAGAATGTTCAATTTTTCTTTAAAACTCCCAATGGATAACGGATAAAAACTGTTGAGTCCGTTTACCCCGCCGAAGAACAATTCACCATCACCGGATTGTGCAACAATATTGGTGTTAAATTCATTTTCCTGTAGCCCATCTTCTTTTTTTAGTTGAAGCACCACGATATTGTCCTTATTTATTTTCACTATTCCTTTATTGGTACTGCACCAGAGAAAACCATCTTCATCAAAAATTATGGAATAGATGCATTCATCGGGTAAGCCAGTTTCTTTATTTAGTTGTTGTAAAATTTTTCCATTACCATCGATTTTAAAAATTCCTTTATTACTGCCTATATAAATATTATTCATTTTGTCTTTGGCAAAACATCTTACATAGGCTGTATTTTTAAAAGGTATTTTTCTTATCTCTTTAAAAGTGGAAGCATCCAGGAAAATCAGTTCATCGTTAGCATGAGTAATAATATATGGTTCATAATATAGCCCTCCCATGACGTAACCCGATGCAACAAGATGCTCATTAATGGAATTACTGGCAAAATTCACCCGGTAAAGCCTGTCTTGTGTTTGTATAACGGCCTCTTCTTTGTTTTGAAATAGAAAATTTCCAAAAAAACTGGTGCCGCTTTTATTGTCGGGCAAAGAACTGGAAATGGGGATAGTGCTAAAGCGGGACAAATCTTTGTTTAATTTCCATGCTTGTTTTTCTCCTGTGGCAAAAATAATATAGTCACCTTCGTTATTTTTAATGATACAGTTTGGTGAAGCAATGAGTCCATTTTTGTTGGAAATCTTTATATGTTTAACTAGCCGCTGAAGTGTATCGAATACCAGTATCCCATTTCCACCAGACCCGGCCAGGATCCGGTTATTCTGCTTGTCTGGGAAAATGCTCATTATAAAATTCTTCTTCTCCTCACCAGCACTGTAATATTTTATCGGGTAATTATTGCGGATTATTTTTTTAATTCCATCCGTAATAGTTTGAATATAAAGGTTTCCAAAATTATCTTGCTCAAGATGGGCGATAGTGGAGTTGGCAGAAACAGGCAGGTTTTGAAAATTCACCAGCTCTGCATTTAATACCTGGAATGTTGAGTCTGTTTCATACAACCTGTCGTTAAGGGAAATCAGTATTTTATTTTGCCATGTAAATAGATTACATCGGGACAGGTATTTCTCATTACTTCCTCTTATAGTTAGCGGCCTGGTAGTATTGTTGGCGAAATTATAAATTTGCAGGGTGCCTGTCTGGGCATAAGAATAAAATAGGATCTCCTGTTCATTTTTTAGCTTCAGGAAAAAACCGGAAATGTTCGGTACAGGAGCCGACCGGAACAGAAGTTTACCTTTTTTTAGATCCCACAAACAAAAAGTAGAATTAATAAATAGTGCTACCCTGTGATTAACAATGTTATCACTGATCTTTGGTTTGTAGTTAAAATCCGAAGAATAGTCATGAAAACCTGTTTTTGTTTCTGAAACCACTTTAAAGTTTTGGCAACTGATACCGGTGATAGTGCCCGACTCGGTATAGAAATATACAATGCCTTCGTCTTCACCAATGAACTGACCGGGAGTTTTGCTGCCTGAAGAATAAGTATAGAGCTGCCGGAAACGGTTACCTGAAATTTCATATTTACTGATGCCCTGTGAATGGCTGATTAGCAGGTTCCCGTTTCTGCACCGGAAAAATAAAGTCAGCTTGTCATCTGGTAAACCAGGTTGCACTGCTACTGTGATAAAATTTTTGCCGTCAAATTTTTGAATGCCGTTTGGGTAAGATAGCCAGCAAAAATTGTTTTTATCAAATGCTATATCGCCGATAGTGCTTTGCAGCAAGCCTTCATTTACATTATAACTGAAAGTATTGTACCGGAGGACAGGCTGGGAAAATATGGTCTGTCTGCTGAAAAGTAAAATAATAGCAATCAATATTAAGCGAAGCCTAGTCAAGAAGTGTTGGTTTAGATTTTCAAATTACGGAATAGATTTTTAATTCCTTTCTTATCCAAATGGATTATTTGTGGCTGTAAGGATTAAAAATATATTCGGTTTTACGTTATGAAACAATTAACTGGTATAAGAAGGTTTTTCTTTTCCGCTATTTTCATAATAGCTATTCGATTTATTTCTTTTGGACAATCAAGCGAAGTTGAGCCTAATAATAGCTTTTCAACCGCCAGTCCATTGGAGGTAAACGACCCCACCACAGCCAGTCTGGGGGGAGGAGATGATATTGACTTTCATGGCTTAGATTTTAACTATAATGCCAACTTTTACCTTGTATTGGAAATAACCAATACTGGCTCAAACGGCACGCAAAGCCTGGATTTATCAATCTTTAATAGCCTTAAAATTAATGATGAATATGTTGGAGTCTTTTCCGCTTCAAGCTTTATAGTGGATGAAGGCGAAACATTTACAACTACTATCAATGTTTGTGGCCTGGAAGCAGATAGTTTTTACCTGAAGTTTGAAAGCCTCGGCGATTTTGATTATACTATGGAATGGTACCCTGCAAATGTCTATAACAAGGATGATCTTTATTATTTGTATAATAATACCCCGGGTACAGCTTCTCCCTTCTCTTTTGATACAGAAGAAGAAGCAAGCCTTGGATATGAGTTTTGGGGGAGTACAAATTTTGACACCGTTGACTATTTTACTACAACACTGCCAGCGGCAAACTATGACAGTGTCTATTTAAGAATAAGAGCACAAAATAACCAATGTGGTGGCACACACTGGATAAAATATTTTTGTTACAAGAACGGGAGCAGCACCCCTTTTGCTTCAGGATTTGTAGGAGATAACCCGGCCGTCTCCTCTCTGCAGGAAGTTTTTAGCAGTATTCCGTTAAATAATATGCTGCAGGGAGATAACCTGCTAGTGAAATTTGTAACCAATGGTACGTTTGGCTATCGGTTTGAATATAAATACCTGGACATTTATGAGGACGATGAAGACAATTGTTGTGTGCACAATGCAATAATTTTAAATGAAAGCCAGACGAAAGGGGGAAATGTAGGCGAATATGATACCAATACAGAAGAATTTATTGATGAGTACGATACGTACCGGATTGTCGTTCCATTTCACGGGTCTGTAAAATTCTTTATAACAGCAAGGAACGATGAATGTACTCAGCAGTATTATAGCCTGAGTGCTGATATACTTGACAAATATGGAAATGAAGTCGGGTATGCTGAACTTGCATATTGGGACAATTTTCCGGCCTGTAATACGATATTTGCCGACTCAATAAAACTACGAGGCTTTACTGCAGATACTTTTTATCTCCGTTTATACGACGCTTATCCCGGAAAAATAAGTTATACAATTCGTTATGAAACATTAGACAGTACCGGCAATTTTGATGTAGAGCCTAATAACACGTTTGCCACTGCAACACTAATAAGTCCGGGTGAGGTAAAGAAAGGACATGTTTATTTTATGGAGACAGCCTTATATGATACAAGGGATTTTTACAAAGGCACAATGCCAGCCGAGGGTAATATCAGGGTTTATCTAAAAACGGTTTTTCGAGGGAACTATCCTTCCAATGATATCAGCCTGGTTACAAACGGATATTTTACGCATTATCCCACGCCACATTTACCTGAAACTAATTTACAACCAGATTCAATTTACCTTGATACCATAGATATCTGTGGGATTAGGCCGGGAGATATCAGCTTTGAGTTGAGATCAAGCTTTAATCCACCTCCATTTGAGTATGAGATTAGTTATGAGATAATAGATACTACGAGCACCAATAATGATATTGAACCTAATAATAGTTTTGCCGAGGCAAGAAGAACTGGCGGAGGCACCACTCAAAAAGGCCATATAAATTTCGTTGGTAATGGAGGGTCTAATACTGACACCTATGACTATTATAAAATGGTGTTTACTACCACTGATAGTTTGAAGTTATACTTTCAGGCTACTAACGTAAATTGCTATTTCAGTGCTGCATCCAATCGAAATATAACTTTCAAAGGCTACAATAAAAACTTGTCCCAGATATTTGGGAGAGCCATGGGAAGTAATACGAATGTTGCACCCGGACAAACAATAACCGACAGCATTAAAATCAAAGTAACTGCTCCAGACACTATTTATCTGCGGTTTGATGCTAATACTGCATTCAAATATCAATTCACCACAAACAATCGCCTGCCGTATTCAGGATTTCAAATTACCGGGGACACCGCAGTTTGTTTGAGTACACAAATTTATAAAGTGGTAAACTTTGCGGATGAACAAGTAACCTTTAACTGGAGCCTGCCTGATGGAGGTGGTATTTTAACCGCTAACGATAGTATCGCTACTGTAAACTGGACTTCTACTGGCATCAGGAGGGTTCAGTTTTATTTATCTAATGCGACTGGTAATTCAACCATAAAGACTAAGACTGTAGTAATCAATGGCAGTGCACCAACCCAGATTCCTATTGCCTATAATTTTGCCCGTACACTTAGCACTAATTCGCTACCACCTGGAGCCGGCTGCCAATGGTATCGAAATGATACATTGATTGCTGGTGCTACTGACTCTTCTTATTATGCAACAGATGCAGGCAGCTTCACAGTGAAGTTTGTAAATGATTGCGGCCCCGGCCCATCATCCAATGCTATTGTATTTGAAGCCCCCGCACAATCACAAACAATAACCTTTCCGCATATAGACACCATTTCCATGTCGCCAACAGCAAGAGATACCCTGCATGCTACAGCCAGCTCGGGGCTTCCCGTTTTTTTTCAACGAATAAGTGGCCCCGGAAATATCCTAAACGATACCTTGTTTATCACCGGTGCCGGAACAATTATTATAAGAGCATCACAACCGGGGGATGATGTGTATAGTGCAGCACCGCCGGTAAATGATACAATAACAGTAATCAAAGGCAATCAGGTTATCACCTTTGATTCTATTCCCGACCAACTACTCGGCACCCCTAATTTTATCTTGCCCGGCAGCAGTTCATCGGGTCTTACCCTTACCTATACAATCATTACCGGCACAACCCTGGCCACAGCCAATAATTTAAGCGGTAGCGCATGGTCAATTACAAAAAAAGGGGCAGGTGTAGTTACAGTCAGGGCTTCGCAAAACGGAAACACAAACTACAATGCTGCAACGCCGGTTGATAGAACTTTCTGCATTGGTGTAAGAACTTTGACACCTATTACAGGAGAAATCTCCCCTTGTATTGCTATTTACCGGTACAATACGCAAAAAATACCGGGTGCTAATTTTGTATGGACATTAAGTGGTGGAGGTATACTTACAACCAATAACGATACTGCCTGGGTGCAATGGCAAACCCCAGGGACTTACACATTAACGGTGAAGGCAAACAGTCCCTGCGATTCCGTTTATACCAATATTCAAAGCTTAACAATTGCTACTTCCAATAACCTGCCTGGTACAGTTAGCAATATGCTGCCGGCAAATAATGCGATTGATCAGCAATTGCCATTAACTCTTTCATGGATTCCCGGAACAAATACCGTGAACTATGATTTGTATTTGTGGGACTCGGCTACCGCAGAACCGGTAACGCCGTATGCTACCAATATCAACGACATTCAATATACTATTCCGCTAAATTCAGGATTGCCTTATAACAAAGCTTATAAATGGAAAATAGTGGCAAAAAATCCTTGCTGGCAAACCTCAGGACCAATTCAACAATTCAGGCTGATACCACTTCCTGATTTGCTGGTGAGTGATGTGCAGGCACCTGCTACTGCCACCTCAGGACAAACAGTAACAGTAAGCTGGAAAGTAACCAATATTGGGCCGGGCAAAACATTGCTCAACTCTACCTGGTCCGACGGTGTTTATTTTGCATTGGACACCGTACCGAATGTAAGCTTCCAGGGTTCACCAAGTTGGGATGCAAGTTCGTGGAGTTCACTAACTGCAAATGGAAGACCGCTGCTGCTTGGTAAAAAAGTAAGGCCCTCTTCTTTAGATAGCGGACAGTTTTATACTAATTCAATAGATTTCACCTTGCCGCTTAGTTATAGTTTTCCAGTGTACATCTATGTAATAACTGATAATGGACACCCTAACTCCAGAATTCTACAAATAAGTGTAGCAAACGATTCGGCAAGGAAACAAAACCCGATGGTTATTACCATTGCACCTACACCAGATTTAAGGGTTGATTCTGTTTTTGCACCGGCAAGTACTTTCTCCGGCAGTACCGTAAACCTTACTTATAAAATAAAAAACTATGGAGTAGTAACCCCGGTCGGAAGCAACTGGACGGATTCAATATTTATTTCACAGAACCCCTTGTTTGATCGGAACAATGCAATACCACTTACGCTTCCAAAAATCAATGCTTCTTATTATCCCAATGCATTGAAAGCTACGGTATCTAATAATACGCAATTGCTACCTGACAGTGTCATTATAAAAAATGTACAGGTAGTGATACCCAATTTTATTTTCGGCACATGGTTTATTTATGTAAAAGCTAATGCTAAGGCAACGGCACCGTTTTTATTTGAAGGCGCATTTAATAATAATAACCTGGGTCAGGTACAGTTGCAGGTATATCTTACCCCGACTCCAAAACTGACAGTAAGTACACTTGCGATACCCGTAACAACAGCTAGTATAACGCAGCCAATCGGTGCAAGTTGGAATATAAAAAATGAAGGCTTTACTGATAATTTTGAGAGGAGTAAAGGGCACCTTCTTCATATTGTTATTGGCCGATGTCCTTGTAGCTCCAGCGGGGGTGCCGGTACGGTTTGCTTAGGCCCGCCCAAATATAATGACGACTTTGTGCTGGGCTCCAGCTATTGGTTAGACAGGGTTTACCTGAGTACGGACTCATCAGGCTTGAATATACCAAGTGCCACACTTGTCAAAGAGATTAAGCATGGCGTTCAACAATATTCAGGTTTACTTTTCCCAGATGATATGTCTGGTACATGCAATGGTGGGCTCTTTAATGCAGCTCATGCACTTCATCCGGGTACTAATTTTCCGAAGGATACAAACTTTGTTATTCCTTCAAATCTTCCGCAAGGCAACTATTATGTATATGTTTATACTAACCCAACTAAAACCGTATTCGAATATCCGGGTACGCCACAGATAAGGAGAAGCTCTTTGCCAATAGCTGTGCAGCGGCCTGATGTAACGGTGCCGTCTGTATCTATCCCTGCTAATGTAAGTGGTGGGCAACAGTTCACTATTAACTACGATGTGCTAAACAATGGTCCGGGTGCTGTATTCAACCATATAAGAAGAGACAGAATCTATATTAGTAATTTTCCTTCCTTTGATGGCAGTGCACAATTAATAGAGACCAAAGTAACAACAGAAAATTTACCTGTCGGTACCGCAGTACCACAGTCGCTTACTTACACATTTCCACCCGCCACTACCGGTGCTAAGTATTTTTATGTATTAACCAACTACGATAGTGCTTTCCGGGAAACTAACTCACTCAATAACCTGAGTGCCGCAGCAATGACTACGGTATCAGCAGCAATTCCGGCTGACCTTGTGGTTTCTAACATACAAATGCCTGATACAACCTTTACAATCTTTACCCGATCCCTTAGTTACACTGTTACAAATAATGGAACAGGCACAACTGTTGGCACCTGGACAGACAGCGTTTATTTTAGTTGCAGCCCATCTTTTAATGCAGCGACTAATAATTACATGGCCAAAAAAGTTCAGACAAGGGCTGTGCCACCCGGTGGAAGTTATACGGATACAATAATTTTTACCATTCCTAAAATGTCGTATGAGTTAAATAGTTGTTTCCCGCAAACAGATCAACAATCTGCATACTTCTATATAAAAACAAATGCTGGCCTTACTATTTATGAAGGTAGCAGCACAAATAATAACGTTACTGGAAGTGGTAGCAGGCCATTTACTAATCCGCTGGTTGATCAAATTGTTACCACTGTTTCCGGGCCAGATACAACTAATGTTGGATTTGTTTATCCCATAAGCTGGCTGATAAAGAATACCGGTTACAACCCGAATAATAACTATTATTATAGCTGGGCAGATGCCATTTATTTTTCAGCGGATTCATTAGCTGATGGGACAGATGTAATAGCCGGAGATTACCTGAAGTACTTGCGGATAAACAGGGGGCAAGAAAGTGCAGATAGTAAATCACCATACACTCCTGTTCTGATTACAGGTGATTATTATGTGTATGTAAAAACAAACTCAAGAAACAGCATTGGTGCAGAAAAAGTCATTTCCAATAATTTGAATTTTATCCGCAATGGTGTGGGTGCTGCAAAGAAAATACATGTGATACGACCTGAATTGGCAGACCTGACAGATACGATTGTATCAGCTCCTGTATCGGTAGCAATAGGTCAGCCTATCACCGTAATTTATAAAGTAATCAATAACGGAACAGGAGTTACTTATCCCGGAACAAGCTGGCAAAATGAACTACGGCTGTCAGACGACTTTTTTGCAAACCCCAATGACGGTGACAGACTGCTGGCTAGCCGAAACAGGAATGGTGTTTTATCACCCGGACAATTTTATTATGACACAGTAACTGTAAACATACCAGCCAGCACTATTCCCGGCAACTATGTATTAATAAGCAAAGCCGATGGAAATAATACAGTGGTTGAGTCGAACAACAATAACAATCTCGGCCTTAGCTTGCTCAACGTATTTGCACCGCCTTTATCTGATCTTACAGTTACAACAGTGTTGAGACCAGATACTGTTTACCTCGGCTATACTATTGATACTGCAAAATGGGTGGTTACTAATGCTTCGGCTGAAGAAACAAGAGGATATACATCTGACGGAATCTATTTATCTGTCAGCAATCTCTTTGACTCAACTGCCGTTCTGCTGGGAGTTAAAAGCAAGAACATTAATATGGCGCCACTGCAATCTGATACAGTGCGGATGGCACCATTGGTAACAGGTGTGGTAGAAGGAAACTATAATGTGTTTGTAAAAACAGACCTGCTGAATCAAATCATAGAATCGGATAAAAATAATAATACAGGTCTGTCTGCTATACCTATTTATGTAAAAGTAAAAGAGCTGCTGCTGAATATACCGGAAGCAAATACGCTACATACCGTTAGTCGTTACTATAAGCTGAAGATACCTGATTCGCTGCTTGGATCGACCGTACTTGTTACACTGAAAACCAACGACTCGCTGTCGATGAAAAATGAAATGTTTATCGCTGGTGGTTTTGTGCCTACAGCAGCAAATTATGATTACCGCTATGAGACACCTAATTATGGCAACCAGCAGATTGTAATATCGTCGGTTACGGATTCTATTTACTATATAATGGTTCGTTGTGTGTCGCCTACCCCATTGATGCAGAACATAACGTTGAAAGCAGTGAAGTTGCCATTTGCTATTTTGAATGTACACACCAACAGCGGTGGCAATATTGGAAATGTAACCGTGCGGATAAGGGGCTCCTTGTACAGAGATAGCATGATAGCGAAACTGAGTAACGGTGTAACGACTATCTATGCTTCCGCTGTTTACTTTACCAATAGCACACAGGTGTTTGCCACTTTCAATTTGCAGGGAAGGCCACTCGGTGTGTATGACATAACTCTGATGAAACCTGATTCTTCTGTTGCGGAATTACCAAACGGTTTTTCTATTGTTTCGGCGAACAACGGTGGCTTGATTACAGGTGGTGGAATAAATACCGGTGCAGGCAACGGCAATGAACCGGGCTGCGACCCTGGTGCTGCCAGCGGATTGAACTCACAGTTGGTGGTAGAACTGGTAGTGCCGCAAAGGGTACTGATATCCCGACCAGTTGTAATTCTGATAAACTATAACAACCCAACCAACTTTGATATACCAGCTCAATCGAGAATCTTGTACAGTGAAGCAGGAATAAAAATGGCTTTTACTAAGGAAGGTGTACCAGCTGGAACAACATCATTGTATTTAGAATTGGTGGAAGAAGGTGGACCGCCGGGTATTATCAGGGCTGGTGGAGGCGGTACTATTATTGTCCATTGCAGGGCACCTAACGAGCCACCACAACCTAACAATTTTGTATTGTTTAAACTGAAGTAGAAAGATTGAAAAGATAAAGACATGTACTGCTTATCAAATAAAAATAGTATGAGTTCCGGCACCACAAAGTGTAGTTGGCTATTGTTGCTGTTCATTATCGTAGCAGCAGTAACAGCCACTGCCCAAAACTTAAACAATCCAAACAAACGGGGACCCTTAGGTACACAGGTCAATACCTTAAGCGGTAATTTATTTATACCGAGAACAGATATTTATATACCGGCAAGGGCCATTGATCTGGTTATTAGTTTTTACTATAACAGTTTTTTATTTACCGAAGATTATGGTTATGGTAAGGGCTGGACATTTGAGTATAATATAAGGTACAGTCATGACACAATGCTCGGAGGCAGGTTGATCTTATGGGGTGATGGAAGAGAAGATAAATATGATTCAATGCCCGGGGGAACCTATAAAGCACCAAGAGGCTTTTTCAATATACTGGCACAATATCAGCCGGGTAAGTATGTATTGACTGAGCTGGACGGGTTTAAATACTTTTTTGATAATGCGGTACATAAGCGGATAACAAAGATGGAGGAGCCCAACGGCAATTACATCAATTTTACTTATACTGATACGCTGCTAACAGCAATGACCAATACAGCGGGGCAGAGTATTACGTTTACCTATAATGCGCAGGGGCGACTGGCCACG
>JBARSW010000165.1:0-1606 GCA_049644925.1 Chitinophagaceae bacterium
CAGCTATACCTTCCAAAACACCTTCACCGAAAGTATATGGACTAAAATCTAAAAAACCTCTGGGTCCCTTCGCCGTTGCCCCTTGAATACCCAACACAACACAAAAAAAAGCAGCGGCTCCACCTGTACTCACCAATACCGTGTGTCCAAAAGAATGCCACAGTTTAAGTGTCCCTGTCCTTTTTGCCATCACCTCTATGGTATCCTTTCCTTTTTGTAAAAAAAAGGAACTGTCTGTTACAGCACATAAATAGCCTTTGTAAATTATTGAGCCATTATTATCAAGTACTCTTATAAAGGAACCTTTCGTTTGGGCGGCAGAGGTGTATGCAACAAGCAAAAGGATTATGAATACTATTACACCATAAATTCTCTTCATAAAAATGTTTTGGTGTGACTGTGTTTAAACTAAAGTTATGACTGTTTGATACCCGAAAACAATGACTTGTATCAGCCTTTGAATCAGAAGAGAGTATTTGTATGGATAATTAATATTTCCAACCGTTGAGTGTTGGCGGTGTTCATTTGGTGGTATCAACCATTGGGGCTTTTTTTTCGAAATTAATTTTCGATAACAACAACCCGCCGCTAACAAGCAACACCCCAACAATGGTGTAAACACTGATTACATCTTTCATAATCCATGCGGCCAAAGCAAAGCCAAATGGCGGGCAAAGAAAAAGCCAAAGTCCGGCCCTGACAGGGTTTTGCCTTAACAACCAAAGCCATAATTGCACAGCAAAAATGGAAACAGGAACTGCCAGCCAGCTTACAGCATACCAGAATGTGCGGTCAAAATGATTGGCCGAAGGTTTATAAAAAAACAGGGTAACGGGCAACAGAAACAAACCTCCTAAAAGCGTCTGCCATCCGTTGATAGTATAAAGCGAAAGACCGTTCCAGTTTTGCGACGAAAAATAAATAGCTGCCACCGAATAAGAGAGCATACTGAAAAGCAAAAGCAACAATCCTCCCGTAGTAACAGTGGCGCCTGCAAACAAAGGCCATGAGGCACAAACAACTCCTGCCGAACAAATTATTAATGAAAAAATGATGAGGGCAGATAATTTCTTTTTCAAAAAAAACACCGAAAGAAAACTGATAAAAACCGGGTTGGCCGCAACCGCCAGTGCACCAATGCCGGCTGTAACCTTTTGCATGGCTACAACATAGCAACCCAGGTAGATAGTAATATTAAGCAAGCCATAAATTGTTATTAGTTTCCATTCCTTTCCCCGGGGCAACCGTTGTTTTCTGATGCCATGCGAAACCAATAACATTATTGCAGCAGCCATTCCAAAACGAATAACAGAAATTACAAGCGGCTGTGCTACCGTTAGTCCCAGCTTGGTGGCTGTGGATGCAGAACCCCAAAGTGCAGCAAATAATATTCCGGCAGCAAGCCAGGAATAACGATTTGAATGGGGGGCGGGCATTTTCAAATATAAAAACTATTTGAAGAGGTGCCATTTATTTTACAAATAAGCAGTGAGAATATAATTTGATTATTACAAATTCCATCCACAATTAATCAGGTGCTTTTTACAGTCGGGGCAAAAACCTTTTTCAAGGCTGGTATGGTCTCCGCCTTCGGCATCTCTCATAT
>JBARSW010000166.1:0-4498 GCA_049644925.1 Chitinophagaceae bacterium
CGGGAAGGAGATATTCTGAAACCTGCTTTTAAAAATGCAACTTTCTGGAGTAATAAAGAACATTGGGACTGGGCCGTTTACCCCAATGAAAGAGAAAGAGCTTCTTTTCTGAAAGAAAATATTTTACCAATTGAAGAAAGCGGTCAATTAAAATTTGTTGATTGTGGGTCGTTGGCCGAAGGTCGTGCAGCAGAAAAGAATACCCAACCAGTAATGGCGAACAACGAACAACTGCCAACGGTCAACTTTGATTTACCTGATATTAAAATAAAGATTGTTAGCGGCCATACAGAGAGTATGATGCTTCCGCAAATAAAATACAAAGACAGAACTGTTGTTTTTATGGCTGATCTTTTACCATCGCAAGGGCATATTCCGATTCCTTATGTTATGGGCTATGATATGTTTCCCCTTACAACCATCAATGAAAAAAGATCATTTCTGAAAGAAGGCTTGGAAGGAGATTACATTCTCTTTTTCGAACATGACCCGGTGTATGAATGTTGTAATCTGCAACAGACACCAAGAGGCATAAGACCAAAAGATTTTTTTAAAATAGCTGATTTGTAATTTCACCTGCGATAGTTCTGCCTCCGTTACCAAGGTTTGGGGATACAGAAATTTATTTCCTCTTTATCAGTGATGTAAGCGGATGCCGCAGGTTTGCATAACTCATCATGTCAATTTTAACTTTACCTACTACCAATGGGCTTTCCACCCTTACAGGAATATGATTAGCATCATCGGTTACCCATACAGTCATATTCTCACCGCCTTCAAAAATCTGGCCTTTTAATAATAGCGGTTTTATTTTAATTGCATTGAACTTCCCGTATTTGGTTTTTATCACTTCTTTACCCAGGTAACGGATATACATGTTGAACACTTCATTATCCAGGAACATAGAAAACGGAATTTTATCTTCGGGCCTCAGCTTTGAAAAATCGAGGTTGCGGGCATAGTACATGGAACTTACCACATCCTGCACACAGGCGGGAACTTTAAATACACCATCGGTTGCAATGGCTGTATTGGCTGATTTATTAAAAGTTATATTCTGATATTTTTTATATCCGCCTTCATTTACATTTCTCACAAATTTTAATGGCTGCATGGTGGCAGTATCAATATAAGATTCATACTTATCCCTTACTTTATAAATCCAGTCATAGGAAGAATTGGTCTTGCCTTCGCCGGTTACATGATAAACAGTGCGATTATTAACTGTTTCCAGGGTGCTGGTAAAAGTGGCATTACCAGCATTTACATAAATACCGGCCACTGCATAGTAAACGGTAAAAGTAACTTCCTCATCTACCCGGAAAGCCACATTTTTAATCCCGCAGAAATTATCCTGAGGAGGATTTGTTCTAATAGTAAAACCGAACAATACTAAAACCATCGGAGCAAGTAGTCTAAGTTTCTTCATTTTCCCTTTTATATATTTTTTTAATACTCAAAATTAACAAGCTGCCTATCAGGGCAGGAATGATCAGGTTTATAAACCAGATGCCGGCAGTGGTAAAAATAATTCCTGCTTTATTGGCACTAAACAACCCGGCAAAAATCAGGCTTACTTTTCCCCGTAATCCCAGTTCTGCAATTGCAAAAGTGGGAATCACCGCCATAACAAGGAACGAAACACTCACTGACCAAAAAGTTTGCCACCATGTTACATCCACATCAAATAAACGAAACAACAGGTAATATTGTACAACAAATACCAAATACCTGAGCAGTGATAATGACAACAACCGTAACAGTAAAGTTGCATTAAATTCCTCTAAAGCCTTTACCAGGTAAGCAAAGCGACGGCTGCCCGGCAGCCTGTCCACCAGTTTAATCAGCCAGGATAACCGAAAATAAAAAAGTGTTAAAACTATTATTACGGCAATCGTTCCATACAACACTACTTTCATCCAGACAGCGGAAACAATGTTGCCCGATTCAATTTGAGGGCTAAGAACCAAAAGACCAATTGCCCCCATAAAAATAGTTATTATCAACTGGCTGATGCCTCCCACAATTGTTATAGAAATAGTTTTGAGCCTGTTTCCATCATCCATATAGAGAACCCGCCCCAGGTATTCCCCCACCCTGTTGGGTGTACTTACCGAAAAAGAAACTCCGGACAATACTGCTTTAAGAGCTTTGCTGAAGCTTACCTGTTGAATTTGTTTTACAGCCATTTTCCATTTTACCGCTTCTATTGACCAATTCACAATCATCAACAATACAACAACTATCAGGTTCCATACTAATGGGCTTGTAATTGACTGGCGAATATGCAACCAGGCACTTTCAATATCAGGTTGGTTTTTTATTTCATTATAAATAGACCATGACAGCCAGATAAAGAGCAACGGCCCCAGCAGGTAATTGATAAAGATTTTAATATTTTTGTTTAGTTTCATGAACCTGCTGTTGGCCTGCGGTAGATAAATTGTCAGGCAATTCTTGTAAAAATACAGTCCCATTTGCAAAAAACTTCTAAAATAATACTCGGCATTGATCCAGGCACCATTGTAATGGGTTATGGCCTTATTACTGTTACAGGAAACAATATCTCCTTACTGGAACTCGGAGTGTTAAAACCCGGAAAGATAAAAGACAGTTATAAAAAACTGCAACTCATTTTTAATACTGTAAGTGGATTAATTACAAAATACCAACCTACAGATTTTGCCATAGAAGCACCCTTCTTTGGCAAAAATGTACAAAGTATGCTGAAACTGGGAAGGGCCCAGGGTGTTGCCATTGCAGCAGCCATGCGGCATGGACTGGAAGTAACGGAGTATTCACCCAAAAAAGTAAAGCAATCTGTAACCGGAAATGGAAATGCAGACAAGGAGCAGGTAATGAAAATGCTGCAGACTATTCTTGCCTTCAAAGAAAATCCAAAACACTATGATGCAACGGATGCATTAGCCATTGCCGTTTGCCATCACTTTCAATCCAATAGTGTGTTAGGAAAAACCACCAAAGCAAAAGGATGGGATGATTTTATTAAGAAAAATCCGGGAAGGGTGAAAAGCATTGGTAAGTGAAACGTCTTTATTGTATTGATAAAAATCTTGCATAAATACAATTAACTTATTGGAATTCAGCAAGACAATATTCAGCTAATAAAAAAACAATATGTTCGTATATTGGGGAATACACAAGTTGGCTACAAGCAATTTTGACACCATACAAATGACAGAGAGAAATATTTACAAGGACATATTATTTGGAGTTGCAGTAGGAGACGCTTTGGGCGTTCCTGTTGAGTTCAAGAGTAGACAAACAATTGCTCAAAATCCTGTAACTGATATGACAGGTTTTGGAACTTACAATCTTCCAGCAGGAACTTTTTCAGACGACAGTTCATTGGCATTTTGCCTTGCAGAAGCTTTGACAGAAGAGTTTAGTTTACAAAAAATTGGAGACAACTTTGTTGGGTGGCTTAATGATAATTTTTGGACGCCACGAGGAAATGTTTTTGATGTTGGTATTGCAACAAGTCAAGCAATTAGACGACTACAAAAAGGTTGTAGTCCTGAATTAGCAGGTGGTATCAACATTTCAGACAATGGTAATGGTTCGTTAATGAGAATTTTGCCTTTACTTGTTTATACTAAGGACAAACAACTTGTAGACAGATACCAAATTACAAAACAAGTTTCTTCAATCACACACGGACACATTCGTTCTGTAATTGCTTGCTTTTATTATCTTGAATTTGCACGACAACTATTAAGTGGTATAAACAAATTTCAAGTTTATAAGAATTTGCAAACTGAAATTTCAGACCACTTAAATTCTCAATCAATAAATGCTAACGAAATAAAATTGTTTGACAGACTATTGAAAGGAAACATTTACGATTTGACAGACAAAGAAATATTTAGTAGTGGTTATGTCTTGCATACTTTGGAAGCAAGTATTTGGTGCTTGTTGACAACAGACAATTATAAAATTGCAACTTTAAAAGCAGTAAACTTAGGTGAAGATACAGATACAACAGGAGCTGTTACAGGTGGACTTGCAGGACTTCTTTATGGCTTTGACACAATTCCAAAAAGTTGGTTGCAACAAATTGCAAGGAAGGGCGACATAGAAGATTTGGCAGACCGACTTCGAGACTTTGCCAGCCGCCATAATGAACTGTGTAAAAAACCAAATTAATTTTGTTCTTTTTTACGGTTTTGCTGAACGAATAAATTTCTAAATAAAATATAATTTCAGTATTTCTATTTATCTTTTACTATGGGCTAAAAGAATATAGAATATCAACACTGCAAAAATCCTGAAGCTGGAATGTTATAATTTAAAGAACAAATCATGACAGACAGAAATTTCTTAAACAATTTACGAATACCAACAAAGGATGATCCTTTACGAATTCTGATGAGTGCCTGCCTAACAGGCATTACCTGCGGCTATGATGGTTCTGCAAATGGTGAATACCCAAGTGCCTTAAAACTTTTGAAATACGATACCGTTAAAATAATAAAAT
>JBARSW010000167.1:0-1693 GCA_049644925.1 Chitinophagaceae bacterium
TTTAAATGATTATCTGCACGCATTAACCATGTGTAGTTATTTACAAGTGTATAACCGGCATCTATTACCTTCTTAGAGTAAGTAATAGCATCCGTAAACCTTGGTGCACCCAATACATGTGTAACCGGATCCTGTGTATATACCTGTGCATTCAGGTAAAGTCGGGCCAGTAATGCCCACACCGCACCTTTATCTGCACGGCCATATTCATTTGAACGGGCTGCTGGCATATTGGCTTCAATATCCTTCAGTTCGGTTTCAATATAATTGAATATTTCTATACGGGTAGCCCTTGGTGGAGGCGCACCGCCGATAATTGTTGCCTCTGTAGCAAATGGAGGATTTCCGTACAAATCCATCAATACCCAGTATTGAAAAGCACGGAGAAAACGGGCTTCCCTTGCATACTGACGGATATTATCTGCGTCAGCACCAGAAATACCCCGGGCAGCAAGTTTATCATCAGCAGATTCCCTTATGAAATCATTACACAATGTAATCTGATATAAACTGCGATAATACAATCCGGTAAGGAAACTGTTATTTGATGTCCAGTTCATGTTATGAAAATCCTGGATTCCCACATCACCCCAGCTGATAACAGCTTCATCAGTGCTTAATTCCTGCGCTTTCCAGAACAAACGATAAAAATCAGAAAAACCCTCATCAATACCTTGTACGTCACCATTTCCTGCCGGTCCCTGGTTACCAGTCAACGCAAAACTTCCATAAACTTTACCAAGTACCTGCTTATAGCCTGCTGGTGTGGAATAAACAATTTCCGATGTCACGTCATTGGTTGGCGTCAGATCCAGCTTTTTACTGCAAGACTGTGCGATCACCAGGAACAACACCGCAAGCACACAATTCGTAATTAAAATATTTTTTTTCATATGCATAATTTTATACAGGTCGTTAATTAAAAATCAAGATTCAGGTTCAATACAAAATTTCTTGGCCTGGGGTAAAAATTGTTATCAATACCGCCTGACACTTCAGGATCAAGACCTTTGTATTTTGTAATGGTGAATACATTCTGCACATTAAACCCGATTCTCAGATTTGTATTTTTACTGATAATGCTGCCTGCATTGTAGCCAACATTAATATTATCCATACGCATGAAAGAGGCATTCTCTACATAGTAGTCAGACAAAAGGTATTTATCCCCGTTACCTGTAAAGTTTGTCTCTAATAAATTGCGTGAGCCATTCGCAAGGAACCAAAGCGGATCAATGATGTTTCTCATTACACCCGTATTAGAGAACCTGTTATTATACATATAGTTTCCGAGATTTGCTCTCAACAAAAATCCTGCACTCCAATTTTTCCAGCTTACGCTTGATGATGCTCCGAGGAACACATCCGGATCCGGTGCTTTATAACGGTACAAATCGTTTACGTTAATTAATCCGTCACGGTTGAGGTCTTCAAAAAGATTCTCAATAGGCTTACCTGCTGCATCATACACTTGCTTATAAACGTAGAATGATGATTTAGGATAACCAACTGAGTGTATCTGAATAGTACTACCCACACCACCAGCAATACCGCCTATCAGGTTACCAGGGAATGTTGGATCGTTAGTGAAGGTAAGTTTTGTGATTTCGTTTTTATTAAATGTTGCATTGATACCAAAATCCCAGACAAGGTCATTATTTTTAACCGGCTGTGTGTTTAATGTAATTTCAAT
>JBARSW010000168.1:0-3225 GCA_049644925.1 Chitinophagaceae bacterium
AAGGGGTGGACAAAGATTGGATTCAGAATAACGAAATACAAACAGTACGCTACAGTCTTCCCCCGGGCAAATACATTTTTAAAATATATGCTTCCCGTTTTTTTAATAAGGATGCAACAGCTATGAAGGAAATTCACATTGTCATCCGGCCGCCTTTTTGGAAAACATGGTGGTTCCTTTCTCTGGCCATCTTACTGTTTATTGGATTGCTTGCTTATTTCATCAATCAGAATAATAAAAGAAAATATGCCAAAAAACTGCAGCAGCTGGAGAATGAACGGCAACTGAAACTGGAACGGGAACGCATTTCCAGAGACCTGCACGATAGCCTTGGCGCATATGCCAATGCGGTATTATATAATACAGAGTTACACGAGAAAGAAAAAACGGATGAAAAACGAAAAGACCGGATTGGCGATCTGAACTTTGCTTCCAAAGACATCATCACCTCCCTTCGGGAAACCGTCTGGGCCTTAAAAAAAGAAAGTTATACGGCGGAAGACTGTATTGTGCGGATAAGAAATTTCATTCAGCCTTTTGTAAAATATTACACTCATATACATTTCAGGGTAGAAGGCGAAGCTCCTGTTAATCTCGAACTTCATTATACCAAAGCCCTAAATCTGGTTAGAATAATGCAGGAAGCGGTTTCCAACAGTATCAAACATGCCAACCCCTCTCATATCACAATAGCTAGTTATCCGACTGCACAAAAATGGAAACTGACCGTAAAAGATGACGGAAAAGGATTTGATTATTCTTCTTTGAACGAATATGAAAGAGGTAACGGTCTGAATAATATAAAACACCGTGCAGCCGAATCAGAATTTGAGATCAATATAGATTCTAGAGAAAACAGCGGAACAACAATAACTATTATTGTATAAACTATGCCTATAAAAATTGCCATAGTAGATGATAAAGCAAGTAACAGGAGTATCCTGAAAGATAAACTGCTACGGCATAAAAATTTTGAAATATCCCTGAATGCAGAAAACGGTAGAGATTTTCTTGAAAAAATGAAAATGATGCCCCTTGACAAACTTCCGGAAGTTGTACTAATGGATCTGGAGATGCCGGAAATGGATGGAGTGGATGCAGTAGCTGCTGGTTCTTATTTATACCCGACCGTAAAATATGTAATGCTTACTATTTTTGATGATGAAGAAAAAATTTTTAAAGCCATCAAAGCAGGGGCCTTTGGATATTTGTTGAAAGAAGAAAGTTCAGCGAACATTGCTGAAGTGCTTATACAAATGCATGAGAATGGTGTTGGACCCATCTCCCCCGGTATTGCACATAAAATTCTCCAATTGGTACAGAACAATACCGTTTCCTTTATTCAAAAACCATTTTTTGATAAAGAAAAAACACCTTTTAATCTGACAGAAAGAGAGCAGGAAATATTAAAATTATTGGTACAGGGAATGCAATACAAAGAAATTGGCAATCAACTACAAATAAGCCCCAATACTGCCAAGAAGCATGTATTAAATATCTACAGCAAATTACATGTTAACAGCAAGGCCCAGGCATTAGCCCTTGCTTATGAAAAAGGGCTTATCTAGTATAATGCTATGCATTATTGTGTATTTTATAATACTCAAAAAAATAAAGCCTCCAATAATTCGGAGGCTTTAACTTTTTGCTTTCACTACTTAATTTTCAATCATCAGTTTAATGGTCTGGTTATCGTTTCCGTTTATGAGCCGCAGCAGGTACATGCCACTCTTCAAACCTTCGAGGTTTAATGTAAGCAGGTATTGGCTATTGTTCAGTTGTTCTTTTATCAGTTTACCGGCAGCGTCGAGTAATTGTACCCGGCTGTACTGATCCACTCCTTCAATAATTACCTGTTGCTGTGCAGGGTTGGGATACACTTTGATAAGACCCTGTTTGTCGAATATTATACTTACAATTTGTGAAAGCTTGCTGTTACCGTCCAAATCAATTTGTTTCAGTCGGTAATACACCCTACCGGTTTTGCCCGGCTTATCAGTAGTGCTGTATTCTTTCAACACATCAGAATTACCAGCACCGTTTACAAAACCAACATTTACAAAATAGTTGCCATCAAAGCTGCGTTGTATCTCAAAACCTTTGTTGTTTATTTCTGTGGCGGTTTGCCAGTTGAGTTTGGCAGTAGTGGCATTAACTTTCTGTGCCTGGAAGCTGAGCAGTGAAACCGGCAATCCAAAACCGGATGAGCCGAGTATGTATTCGGTATTCTGACCAGTTATCGTTAATGTATTAGCTGTTGTGTTTAATGTAGCACTACTATTGGTCCAGTTAGCGGCACTGTTATCATTGCGTTTGAATAATTGCAGCGTTGGTTCAGTAGCTGCTGAAACAAACGGATTACCGGTATAATTATACACGGCAGTGTACTGTGGGCTGCTTCCACCAGAAACATGTACGCCAAAGTAATGGTCGTTGGCACCAATTCCTAAAATACCTGTTTGATTTTCCGGTGGGTCTTTTACAACAAACACACTGATACCTCCAGGGGTACCGGATGTTTCTGTTGATGTAAAATTTTCGCCGGTTGGCAAAGTAAGAGTGGCGGATTTTGTAGCATTAATAAAGTCATATGAACTGCCATCACCAATGGGGGCACCTGAAGTGACATATTGCGGACCGTTAGTTAATACCCCGGTTTTTGCACCATTGCTATCATAAGCCTGCAACAAATTCTGTTCGTCAAAAGTGTAATAACCTACCAGGTTTGAAAAGGCAGGATGATCCGGCGTTATCTTTCTATTCATCCAGTTGCGGATCTGGGTCTCTGAAAGGGCTGTATTCCATATGCGTACTTCATCTAATTCAACATTGCCAAAACAACTACCGTCTCCAATCCAACCACCAAAAGTCAAAGGAACAGTAGCGTTTTGGATTGTTCCGAGTTCACCACTAGCTCCAACTAAAATTCCATTAAGATACATTTCATGATTTCCAGAGCTATAAACGATGGCAAGATGATTCCACCTATTCCCTGGTGAAAAAGTGCTTGTGATGACCGTTGAGGTGGAGCTATATGGCATCCAGGTTATTTTTGCACTATTAGGATTCTGACCATTTAATGCAATGACCTGATTTGAGAACAGTACATCTGATTGCCTGGCTACAATTGCCCCAAAAGCTCCGTCGGCACCTGGGTCTTGATTTGTCCCGTTCCATTTAACCCACAAATCAATTGTTCCTGTTTGCAAATTATTGAGTGCACCC
>JBARSW010000169.1:0-4501 GCA_049644925.1 Chitinophagaceae bacterium
AACTAATTCAAGTGTTGTTTATACAGATCCTGTTACATTAAAACAGTATTATGTAAGAGGTAATCCGCTGGTAAGTACCGATTGCTTTATCAGGAGAATGGACTCAACCCTGATTTACCGTAATCCACTCACTAATATTGAAACTTCTAAAAATGGAAGTATGGCTTATGATGATGGTGGTGCCAGACCTTCAGAAGTTGCCCTGATCAAAGCCTGGTATTTTGCTGACCCCAATATTCCCGATGTTTGGAAATATGGAATTAACAATGCCGGTATTTTCAAATACATAAAATCCGGAACCTATATCAGGAAATAATCTATTAAAAAAGTCTAATAAAAAAATTCACGGTATATGAAAAAGAAAATAGTATTAGCAGCACTGACAACATCCATGGTGGTTTACCTGTTGTCATCCTGTTATCAGAATAAAGAAGATCTGCTGGAGTTGCCAAGGGTATCATTCAGAAACGAAGTAGTGCCGATTGTTATAGCAGCTCCCTGTGGTTGCCACAATACAAGTTTAACGATTCGTGCAGCACTTTTCTCCGACAATCGTACCAACGTTATCTTTTATGATGCCATCCTGGGAAGAAGACTCCAGTTAGATTCCATGTCAAGATTCACCGGAAAACACCCCGGTGGAGGTGGTATTGAATTTGCGCCAAATGAAAAAGATATCATACGTAAATGGATAGCCCAGGGAGAACCTTATGATGAAGGAGGTGGTTGTACAGTAACCGGCACACAATCTTATACTACTACTATTCTGCCGATATATAACTCAAGCTGTAAAGGCGGAACCTGCCATGGTGGTATAACTGCTGCATTGGATTATAATAAAATGGTAGCAAAAAAATCTGTTCTTGAAACAATGATAAACAGTGGTGGGGCATCGGGTCATCCGGGCACACCACGAGGTGAATTGAGTATGACTACCTGTACGGTTAATAAATTTAAAGCCTGGTTATCACAAGGGCAACCTCTTTAATACAAATGATTCATTAGTAAAGAAAGAAAGTAATTAAAATTAAATAAGGTTTTATGAAAAAAATAGTATTGCTTCTTGTTGTTGGATTGAGCTTAGGTATCAGCACTTATGCACAGGATGTTGAGCCTGCAACCAACGAAGCTCCCAAACAAAAATTCACAAGAGCCACTTTTAATGCTACCAAGCTAATAAATATGCAAACGGTGGAGATGGTAAGCAAGGGTAACCTGCAGTTCTTAATTTCTCACCATTTCAGCAATATCTGGAATAAAGGTGAAGGAAGACAAAACCTGGGACAATTATTCGGTCTGAACTCTGGTGTTGCCCGTACTTATTTATCTTTCGATTATTCTCCTCATTCATGGGTGAACCTTGGTTTAGCAGCAGCCGGTAGTTCAAAATACGAAGGTTGGGCTAAGTTTAAGATTTTGCGCCAGCAGACCGGGTTGAAAAATGTTCCCATTTCATTGGGATGGTATTCAATGGCCAGTATTTACACTTCAAAAAAAGAACCCGATGAGTTTGTGGGAAACAGGTGGTCTTATATGCACCAGTTGCTGATAGCCCGTAAGTTTTCTGATAAATTCTCTTTGCAGTTAATGCCAACCGTGTTACATTTTAATGTTGTTCCATATGGTGCCAATAACAGCAACCAGGTATATTCAATGGGTATTGGTGGTAAATATAAAGCCACTTCAAAATTGAACATCACTTTTGAGTATGCCCGCCAATTGAATATGTATGAAAATATTATTTCTAAGAACGGGACTATCCTGAATTTTGAACCCAATCTGTATTCTGCCGGGATTGAAATAAATACAGGCGGTCACCTGTTCCAGTTTTATGTTGGAAACACCACAGAATCTTCTAACATTGATCACCTGGCCAGGAATAGCAGTAAGAATTTAGCATTAGGCTTCACCATCAACAGAAGCCTGAGCCTTAAAAAATAAACTAAGGTTTAGAATCCAATATTAAGTAAGAAACCGGCTGTAATGGCCGGTTTTTTTATTGAAGAGTTTGTTGTGCAATACTTTTATTTCACTTCTTCAAACATGCCGGTTTGTTTATTCTTGCGAACATTATCTGCAGTAAAGTAGCGGCCATTCATGGCTATATACACACCGGGAGAAAGTGTTTGTGCAAATGCTAAAGCACTGCCAAGATTGAATAAACCATCAGAGCTGCCAAACTTAATCGGTATCATAGCACCGGTAAGTACTATCGTTTTATTTTTTACTTTTTGTGCCAGGAACTGAGCTGTATCACTCATTGTATCTGTTCCATGAGTGATAACAATGCGGTCTTCTTCACTGTGATTGCATTGGTGAACTATCAGCTCCCTGTCTTCATTGGTCATTTCCAGGCTGTCCACCATCATCAGTGTTCTTATTTCCACCTCAACTTTGTTGCGGCCCAGCTCGAGCAGGTCATGCATGTGAGTGTCTTTAAAAAACAACTGCCCGTTTAGCTCATTATATTCTTTATCAAATGTGCCGCCGGTAATGAAGATACGGATTGACATATTTTTTTTGTAAAGGTAAAGATTCAGGTAATTACAGCTGTTTCGGGAGTATCAATAATTAGCTTTCATTAGGGTAGTGGCAAAAAAAAGGGTCCTTCCGTAGAAACGGACTGACCTCTAACGATTGCTTGCCATATGAAAATCTTAAACTGTAGTTTTTGTGGCTGATCCTTGTGATCAATTCTCAGCTTTTGCCCCGAACTTATCGGGAAGGCTTTATCTTTGATTATCGATGCTTGCCTTTATTCAATCTTCTGACACAAAAGTAATGAGCAGCACCTTGTCCTTCAAATCAAATATGACGTCATTTCATTATGGCAAAATGGGGGAGATAGTTGTGAAACCCTTACTAGCAGGGGATTTCAACAAAAAATATATATGATGTCCAACCGTTCAAATGATATATTAATTCAACTGATAAAATCACTGGAAAAGGCAGAAAAAAGGCATTTCAAGCTCTATATAAAGCGAAGTTCTGGTAATGAAGACCTCAAAATCGTCCGTCTTTTTGATGTAATTGACAAACTTAAAGACTATGATGAGAAGGTATTGCAGAAAAAAATGCCCGGAGTAACCAAACCACAGCTCGCCAATTTAAAAACACATTTATACAAACAGATTCTGGCAAGCCTTCGGCTGTTAAAAAGTGCAGACAGTATGGATTTGCAGCTGAATGAGCAGTTTGATTATGCCCATATTCTTTATAAGAAGGGATTGTTCAGCTCCAGCCTTCGCATTTTAGAAAGGGTAAAAGAAATAGCCCGTCATAACCAGAAATTCAGTTTTTTGATTCAGGTAATTGCATTGGAAAAAAGAATTGAAGGCTTAAATATTACCCGCAGTGCACAGGGAAGGGTGGAACAACTGGCAACAGAGGCCAACGAAGTTAGCCGGCATATTGAAGGAGTAACAAGACTTTCAAACCTGGCATTACAATTATACAGCTGGTTTACTAAAAATGGCCATGTTCGTAATATTGAAGATGAGGCAGGTATAAAACAGTTTATGAAAGAGAATCTACCTGTCAATGCCGTGCAGGGTTCTGATTTTTATGAGAGAATGTACCTGTATGAAAGTTATACCTGGTATGCATTTATCCGGCAGGACTTTTTCTTATACTACCGCTATGTGCAAAAATGGGTAGACCTGTTTGATAACGAACCGATGATGATAAGGGTGGAAACCGGCCACTACATAAAAGGATTGCATAACTTATTAAATGCACACTTTGACCTTAGAAATCATAAAGGCTTTGATGCAACATTGGCTAAGTTTAAAACATTTGCTACCACTAACCGGGTAAAAGAGCATGACAACTTCAGGGTGCAGGCTTTCATTTATATCAACCTGGCTAAAATAAATGGCCATTTTATGAAAGGTACTTTTGGTGAAGGATTAAAAGATGTGCCACAGTTATTAAAAGAGGTAGAACAGAATCATCTCTTTATCGACAAGCACCGCCTTATGGTACTGGATTATAAAATTGCCTCCTTATATTTTGGCAGCGGAGATTTTGACACAGCAATAGATTACCTGCAGAAAATAATACAGGAACCGGTTGACCTGCGAACGGACCTGCACAGCTATGCCCGCCTGATGCACCTGATGGCACATTATGAATTAGGTAATGACAGTATTATAGAATCACTGGCCAAATCAGTGTATCGTTTCCTGGCCCGAATGAACAGTCTAACAGTAGTAGAAGAAGAAATATTCCGTTTTCTACGGCGTAGTTTTAAAGTATCTCCCCGTATGTTAAAACCGGAACTGGAGAAGCTATTGGAAAATATTAAACACCTGGAAAAAGACCGTTTTCAAACCCGTTCATTTGCCTACATTGATATCATATCCTGGGTAGAAAGCAAAGTGTATAATAAACCGATGGGTGAAATAATTCATCAGAAATATTTACAGAGCAGACACAGAATATAATGAAATGCTGCTTATGGTATATTCGCCAAATTGGTATTGGCGATAAACTTGTTTTT
>JBARSW010000170.1:0-19874 GCA_049644925.1 Chitinophagaceae bacterium
TGGATTAGTAACTGATGGATTGTACCGCACACAGGCAGAATTGAATGCAAGTCTGCCTCAGTTTGGATATCCGGTAGATCAAACACATACCTGGTTAGGAGATGTACGGTTTAAAGATATTGGTGGACCGGATGGTAAACCAGATGGTGTTATAGATGCCAATGATATTACCTTCATCGGAAGCCCTCTGCCAAAATTCACTTATGGATTGACCAATACCTTCAATTATAAGAATATTGACTTTTCATTCTTCCTGCAAGGTAGTTATGGTGCCAAGATCTTCAACTTCCTGAAATGGCAGACTGAAAAAATGGACAATCCTTATTTCAACCAGATGAGATCAGTAATGGATAGGTACACAGCAACTAATACAGGTGGAGCGTTACCAAGGTTTACCAATACCAATGTAAACAACATTTATATGTCTGACAGGTATGTAGAGGATGGTTCTTATTTAAGAATTCAGAATGTTTCATTGGGATATAGGCTTCCTGCAAAATTGATCAGCAAAGCCAAGATTAGTAACGCCAGGTTATATCTTACCGTCCAAAACCTGCATACGTTTACTAAATACACTGGTTATGATCCTGAAATTGGCGCCTATAATAATAATATCCGGTTGATGAATGTGGATGCAGGGCACTATCCAAATCCACGTACCATAACCGTAGGAGCAAATATTGAACTATAAACCAGCATTTAAATTTAAAAACTTCTGATATGAAAAATATACTTCGATATTCGATATTCCTCATGGTTATCGTAATAGCGGCTTGCAAGAAGACTTATACAGAAAGGGCTGCATTAGATAGCACAACCCTTGATAACTATTATAATACCGCTGAAGAGGTAAGAGGACTAACCAGCACACTTTATGGATTACCCTGGGCCGGTTATGAAAACAGGGCAATGGATGCCATTGGCGATGTAATGGCCGGTAATGAATTTACTGGTGGCGGCGACGACCCTCCCTTCTTGAACTTTTCTTATGCTTCTACCTCTGTACGAATTGCAGACGCCTGGAAAGTGTTTTATAAAATTGGAGGTTGGACAAGTGAATATATGAATGCACTTGAATTGAAAAAATCAAAAGGAGGCGATGCATCATTTATTGATCCGGCTATTGCTGAATGTCATTTCTTTAAAGGAACTGTTTATTTTTTTATTGGCCGTATTTGGGGTGATGCGCCAATTGTAAATAATCCTGGTGGAGTAATTTTATCCGGCGACTTTAATATTCCCCGGTATTTTAAGAAAGATGTTTTGAGATTTGCTATGGAAGAATTGATAAAAGCAGAAGCAGGTTTACCAGAGTCTGATCCGGTACCTGGTCGTTTAACAAAATATGCTGCAAAAGGGATGTTGGCAAAATTGTATCTATATAATAAGGATTATGTAAATGCAAAAGCTAAAGCGTTGGAAGTAATGAATTCTCTGAAGTATGACCTTGTTACAGATTTTGCAGGCATGTTTAATTCCAGTGCCAATAATAATAATAAAGAGTCCTTGTTTTCTATCCAGCATCAGTTAACTGGTAATCCCTGGGGATCTGGCAATCAGAAAAATCCTGATCGTGGACCAGGTAATTTACAAACAGCAGAAGCTAGCATGTGGGAATTATATACCCCAAGCATGGATGTAAAAAATGCTTTTGAGTCTGGTGACTTACGTCGCAAAGGTTCCATGATGGAGCATGGCTGGACATATCCTTCCTGGAAACCTAAAAATGCGAATGCCGCTTATAATACATTTATGGCAAACGGATATAAGTATGATACATTACAGGTAGTAGGAGATGGTGGTCAAAAAAATCAAACCCGTGCAAATATTGCAAAATATGTGGTAGGCCCTGGTTCTGGTTTTGGTGGTGAAGCAGTATTAGGAATGAATTCCGGCATTAATACAATGATTCTGCGTTATGCTGATGTATTATTGATTTATGCAGAAGCAGTTTTGGGAACTGCTGCTTCTACAACTGATGCCACTGCATTATCAGCTTATAATAAAGTACGGCAGAGGGCAGGGTTACTTCCAAAAACTACTATTACATTGGATGATATTTTAAAAGAACGCAGGGCAGAGTTTGCTTTTGAAGGAGATTACTGGTTTGATATTCAAAGACAGGGATTTGCAAAAGCCAAACAAATCATTGAGGCACAAGACAGAGGTACAGCTGGCGCACCGGTACATGTAACATTTTTAGAAAGTTATATGCACCTTCCAATTCCGGCTGGTGAAGTATTGCAGGATCCTGCATTAGGTAAACCTCCAGTAGCATATTATTAATAATTTAAGAACTTATAAATATTTTATTTATGAAATTCATACTTTTTAAAAAAATTTCTATCCTGTCTTTGCTGATGATGACAGTTGCCTTAATCGTCATTTCCTGCACAAAAGACACTGATGGTAGTCCACAATATGATGCGGGCACACCCGTGGCCACAAGCGGCATTAAACCAGATTCCGGCTCCGGAGGAACTGCTCTTACTTTAGTAGGTACAGGTCTTGGGCAAATGCGGTCTATTGTATTTAGTACAAAAAATGTCCCGGCTCCTTTTATTTCAACATTGAATACAGAAGAAGCAATTATTTTCAGGGTGCCCGATACTGCCTACGGCGGTCCCCAGAATATTATCTTTACAAATGTTGATGGCAAAACACTATCAGTTCCTTTCAGGGTATTGGCTTACCCTGTTGTATCTACAGCTTTTCCTACCGATTTTCAGGCTGGTTCAACAGTTACGTTAACTGGCAGCAATCTGGATGATGTAACAAGTGTTGTTATTGATGGTACAGCAGATGCTGCAACAATTGTTTCAAAAACAAGAAGCCAGATGGTTATTACGATGCCGGCTTCTAATGTTACCAGGGGTTTTTTGAAAATTACAAATGCTACTGGCCCAATCGTAACTACACAGGAATTTGTTAATGTAGCAAAAGCTACAATTGTTTTTGACGATGCACTACAGAATAATTTCCAGGATTGGGGATGGGGTGGCACCTATACTGCATCAACTGAAGAAAAGATTACCGGGTTGAAGTCGTTCAAAGGTGCTTATGATCCAGGAGGTTCCTGGGGCGGAATTCAGCTTGGAAATGGTTCACTCAGTTTAGCTACAGAAAAATATTATTCATTTTGGACTAAAGGAGCAGATATAGATAAAAATGTTACAGTAAGTATAAACTGGGCTGTTTCTAAAACTATAACTGTTCCTGCTAATAAGTGGACATATTTTAAATATAATCTGGCAACTGATTTTCCAGGAGTGACATCTGCAAATACGATAATATTTCAAATAAACGGTGATGGAAAGACCATTTATTTTGACAATATCATGTTTTCAAAATAAGATATTTTGAAATCATTGTGAGGTACATAAACGTGGATTAATAATTGTCAATGATCATCATTACGTCGTTTCTGAATACTGAGAAGTCAAAGTGGTCAGAAACGACTTTTTTTTAGAGCCACATGATTCGTTGTAAAAACATAATGATACTGGTCTTATTGTTTTTTTATATCAGCAACATTCTTTTTGCCCAGCAATCGTTTGTAACTGCCAGCAATGGCCAATTTATATCAGAAGGTAAACCTTATTACTACATTGGTGTAAACTATTGGTATGGTGGCCTGGTTGCAAATGATAATATTGGAAAGGAACGAATCAGGAAAGAACTTGATTTTCTTAAAGCAAAAGGTGTTGATAATCTCAGAGTAATGGCTGGCGCCGAAGGATTTGGACAGATTAATGGTGTGCCAAGAGTTGAGCCGGCTTTTCAGCCCAAACCGGGTGTGTTTAATAAAAAATTATTGCATGGCTTGGATTTTCTGTTAGCTGAAATGGGCAAAAGAAAAATGAAAGCAATCATTTTTTTAAGCAATAATTGGGAATGGAGTGGTGGCTTTCTTCAATATCTGAACTGGAATGGCCTGATACCCGATTCTGTACTTCAACGCAAACTTAGCTGGGATGAAATGAGGGATTATGTAAGTCTATTCTATAGTTGCAAAAACTGCATTAAGCAATATGAAAAGCAGGTTAAGATAATTGTGAACAGGGTTAATCCGATTACAAAAAAGTCATATAAAAATGATCCGGCAATTATGTCCTGGGAAATAGCCAATGAACCCAGACCCATGCGGTCCACGGCCATTGAGAACTATAAAAATTTTATTAGCAGAGCAGCGTCATATATTAAAAAACTGGATAAAAAACATTTAATCACTATCGGAAGTGAAGGAGAAATGGGTAGTGAAAATATTGATGTGTTTACAGCCATTCATGCTGATGTAAATATTAATTATACCACCATTCATATATGGCCAAAGAACTGGAGTTGGTTCAGGGACACATCAATTGTAAGCAGTTTTAATGATGTAGTAAGTAAAACAAGTGACTACATTTTGAAACATGCAGCAGTTTCGAAACAATTGGGAAAGCCGCTGGTAATTGAAGAATTTGGTTTGCCAAGAGATAGCCATTCTTTTTCTTTTACAGCACCTACTGTGTACAGGGATAAATACTTTACCTCCATATTTGATAAGTTGCTTACTCATGCAGAAAGCAATGGAGTAATAGCCGGAGCCAATATCTGGACTTTCAGCGGATCAGGGAGACCTTCCTATAAACAATTGCTATGGAAAAAAGGAGATGATGTATTGGGAGATCCACCGGTAGAAGAACAGGGATTGAATTCATTGTTTGACTGTGATAAAAGTACCTGGGATATCATTATAAATTATACCAATAAATTCAGCATTATAAAATGAAAAAGTATTTTCATAATATATCTGTAATAATCGGTTGCTTTATTTTTCTTATTTCCTGCAAAGCAAATGCACAAAAAGAATTGCCTGCCGATAAAGGAGCAACAAAGGAAACGGTGAATCTTTATAATAATTTAAAGAAGCTGGCAGATAAGGGATTTATGTTCGGTCACCAGGATGACCTTGCTTATGGCGTAGAATGGAAATACAAGGAAGGAAGAAGTGATATTTTGGAAGTGGCGGGAGATTATCCGGCTGTATATGGATGGGAGCTTGGTGGTCTTGAAAGGAATAATAGCGATGTAAATCTGGATGGAGTTCCTTTCAAAAAAATGAAACAATATATAAAACAGGGATATGAACGGGGAGGAGTGATTACAATCAGCTGGCACCTTGATAGTCCGTTGGGAGATAATAAAAATGCATGGGATACAACACATGGTACGGTGGCTTCCATTAATCCGGGTGGTATAAATCATACGTTGTATAAAGAATGGCTTGATAAAGTGGCGGGATTCATTTCTTCATTGAAAGGAAGTAAGGGAGAAGCTATCCCTGTTTTGTTCCGGCCTTACCATGAACATACAGGAAGTTGGTTCTGGTGGGGCAAAAATGAATGTACTCCTTTTGAATATAAAACACTCTGGCGATTTACTTTTTATTACCTGCAAAATGAGAAAAAATTGCATAACCTTCTTTGGGTGTTTAATACCGGTGGTGATTTTAAAACAAAGGAAGAGTTTCTGGAACGTTATCCCGGAGATGATGTAGTGGATATGCTCAGTTTTGATACTTACCAGTTTGGTGATCCTCAAAAAGAACAGTGGTTTGAAGTAAATACAAATAATGGGCTAAAGATGGTGGGAGAGTTGGCGAAAGAAAAGAATAAACTTTTTTCATTAGCAGAAACAGGCTATGAAGCAATACCTTATGCAAACTGGTGGACAGAAAAATTGATGAAAGCGATTGGTGATAATAAAATTTCTTATGTATTAGTATGGCGAAATCATGGTTACCAGGAAAGTTCAAAAAAGATGCATTATTATGCTCCATATAAAGATCAGGTTTCTGCCGCAGATTTTATTAAGTTTTATCAATTGGAGAAAACACTTTTTGAAAAAGAAGTATTTGCAGAAAAATTGTACGATTAGTTCTTTAGCAGTTAAGCAATCATTTATCAAACAGTTGCAGGTTGATTCCTCAACCTGCAACTCCTTTATGTATTTTAAAAAATGGAAATTTAATAAATAATGAAATTGACAATTCTGGATATTAGTATAATTGTTATTTACCTGGTAACAATGTTGCTTTTAGGATGGTTTCTGCGCAAAAAGGCAAGGCAAAATAAAGAGAGTTACCTCATGGGCGGAAAAAAACTGCCCTGGTATATGCTGGGGATGAGTGATGCATCAGACATGTTTGATATAAGCGGTACGATGTGGATGGTGGCACTTTGTTTTGTTTATGGAATAAAAAGTATTTGGATTCCCTGGTTATGGCCGGTATTCAACCAGGTATTTAATATGATGTACCTGAGTAAATGGCTCAGGCGATCAAATGCTAATACTGGTGCTGAATGGCTTGGAACAAGATTTGGACTATCTGGAAAAGGAGTAAAAGGTTCTCACAATATTGTAGTGGCTTTTGCACTGATTGGTTGTTTGGGTTTTCTGGCTTATGGATTTATTGGTCTTGGTAAGTTTATTGAAATATTTGTTCCCTGGGAAATGGTGAGTGCATATATCCCATTCGATATTGCACCGCAGTATGTAGCTCATTTCTATGGTATAATATTTACACTGTTTGCCATGTTCTATTCTATTTTAGGGGGTATGCACAGCATTGTACTAGGTGATCTTATCAAATATGTCATCATGACAATTGGTTGTATTGCCATTGCAGTAATTGCTATGATACATCTGAATGGCAATACCCTTAATGTGCCTAAAGGCTGGAGCAATCCATTCTTTGGCTGGAACCTGAATATGAACTGGACCGGCATTGTAGATTCGGCAAATAAAAAAATTGCGGATGATGGTTATAGTTTGTTTGGTTTATTTTTTATGATGATGTTATTCAAAGGATTTTTTGCAGCTGGTGCTGGCCCGGCGCCTAACTATGATATGCAAAAGATACTTTCTACAAAATCACCAAAAGAAGCTTCTAAAATGACCGGGTTTGTTTCAATCATTCTTTTACCGGTCAGGTATTCAATGGTTATTGGCCTAACGGTGCTTGGCCTGTTATATTATAATCAGTTGCAGCTGAGTGATGGCAGTGGAGGAATTGATTTTGAACGTATCTTACCCGGAACCATAAATAATTTTCTTCCTATAGGAATTTTAGGTTTAGTACTTACCGGGTTATTGGGGGCATTTATGGGTACTTTCTCCGGCACCTTAAATGCTGCACAGGCATATATTGTAAACGATATTTATCTCAAGTATGTAAATAAAAATGCGTCTACCAAGAAAATCATGACCATGAATTACCTGGCAGGAATAGTAGTGGTTGCTACCGGAGTTGTACTTGGTTTTTTTGCAAAGGATGTAAACAGTATTCTTCAATGGATTGTTTCTGGGTTATATGGTGGTTATATTGCTGCTAATGTATTGAAATGGTACTGGTGGCGATTTAATGCCAATGGATTTTATTATGGTATGTTAATCGGTATTGCAGGGGCGTTGGTCTTTTCAAGATTTTTTACAGGAATCGAATTCCTTTATTATTTCCCGTTATTGTTTTTGTTATCCATTGCAGGATGTTTAATAGGTACATACACGGCACCGCCAACAGAAACGGATACATTAAAAAAGTTTTACAAAACGGTAAGACCCTGGGGATTCTGGAAGCCTATACATGAACTGGTGGTAAAAGATGATGAGACTTTTAAACCCAATAAAAGGTTTAAGCTGGACATGTTTAATGTTGTGTTAGGCATCATAGCACAATTATGTATGACAGTGTTACCGATGTATATTGTTCTTTCCATGCATCTGCCATTGTTAATTACCATGTTAATATTACTGGTTATTATATTAGTTCTGAAAAAAACATGGTGGAATAAATTAGAAGATTGATCACATTAATTCGTTTGTTATGAATAATCAATTCTACAATCGTTTGGAAAAAATGGAGCAGGCACATGAACAACTCCTTAAAAAACCAAACGAAAAATTACAAGAAGGGAATGGAATTTTTGACCGCTATAAATTTCCCATTTTAACCGCTGAGCATACGCCATTATTCTGGCGATATGAGCTGAATAATGAATCAAATCCCTTTTTAATGCAACGTTTTGGAATTAATGCTGTATTAAACGCCGGAGCCATTAAATTAAATGATAAGTACATAGTGGTAGCCCGGGTGGAAGGGGCAGACCGGAAATCTTTTTTTGCAGTGGCTGAAAGTGACAATGGAATTGAAGATTTTAAATTTTGGGATTTCCCGGTAACTATGCCGGAGACGGATGATCCGGATACAAATATTTATGATATGCGTTTGGTGCAGCATGAAGATGGATGGATTTATGGTTTATTCTGTACAGAACGGAGAGATCCATCTGCACCTTCAACAGATCAATCAGCTGCAATTGCACAATGCGGTATTTCAAGAACAAAAGATTTGATTGAATGGGAACGTTTAAGCGACTTAAAAACACCATCACCCCAGCAGCGAAACGTAGTATTACACCCTGAATTTGTTAATGGCCGGTATGCATTTTATACCCGCCCCCAGGATAAATTTATTGAAGCCGGTAAAGGAGGTGGTATTGGTTTTGGATTGAGCAATTGTATTGAAGATGCCGAAATTGAGAAAGAGATTGTTATTGACCCTAAGGTTTATCATACCGTTTATGAATTAAAAAATGGGCTTGGGCCGGCACCCATTAAAACTGGTAAAGGATGGCTGCATCTTGCTCATGGTGTCAGAAATACCGCAGCCGGTTTACGTTATGTGTTGTATATGTTTATGACCGACCTGAACGATATCACAAAGGTGATTTACAAGCCAGCAGGTTATTTTATGGCACCGGTTGGTGATGAAAGAACCGGCGATGTATCAAATGTTGTATTCAGCAATGGCTGGATAGCAGACGATGATGGCACTGTATATATTTACTATGCATCATCAGATACAAGATTACATGTTGTCACTACGACCATTGATAAATTGCTGGATTATGTGATGAATACACCTGCTGATGGTTTTACTTCTGCCGAAACAGTGAAGACATTAAAACAACTCATCAATAAAAACTTAAATAAATTATCTGCATTACCCAAAAATTATTCAAACGTTTCAATGAAATAATGACAATTATAAATGAGGATATTAAACTACAGCGATTGTTAAAGTATAAGTCTGAATTAGAAGAAGAGCTAAATGCTGTTCTTTCTTATTGGATGAACTATACAGTTGATAAAGAGTTTGGTGGTTTTTATGGAAGTGTCAATAATGAAAACATTCCGGATAAATCTGCACCCAAAGGTGTTGTATTGCACGGTCGTATTTTATGGACTTTTTCTGCTGCTTTTCGTTTGACAAATAATCTGGAACATTTTAATACTGCAAAAAAGGCGTATGAATTTATAGTGAATAATTTCCTGGATATTGAGTATGGGGGTGTTTACTGGTCGGTTGATGCAAATGGAAAAATGCTGGAAGGGAAAAAGCAGATCTATGGATTGGCTTTTTGTATTTATGGATTATCCGAGTATTATAAAATATCGCAGGAAAAGAATGCAATGGAAAAGGCAATTGATTTGTTTGCACAAATTGAGCATGCAAGCTTTGATGAAGAGAAAAATGGATACATCGAAGCACTTACAAGAGAATGGACTGAAATTGGTGATTTAAGATTGAGTGAAAAAGATAATAATGAACGTAAGACAATGAACACTCATTTGCATATTATTGAAGCATATGCAAACTTATTTACTGTTTGGCCGGATAATAAATTGAAAGAAAGAATTGTCAACCTGCTTAACTTGTTTGATTTGTATTTTATTAACAAAGAAAGTTATCACTTAAATCTTTTTTTTGATGACGACTGGAATTTGAAATCAACGTTACAGTCTTATGGTCATGATATAGAGGCTTCCTGGTTATTACAACAATGTGCTGAGATAATCCAGCACCAGGATTTTGAAAATAAATTTAAAAAGTTGGCACTACCCGTAACAGAAGCAGCTGCTGAAGGATTAGATTCAGATGGAGGTTTGTGGTATGAATATGAACAGGAAAGCAGTAAACTTATTTATGAAAAACATTCATGGCCACAGGCTGAAGCCATGATCGGTTTTTTTAATGCTTATCAGCTAACCGGGAATGAAAAGAATCTTCAGATGTCATTAAATAGCTGGGAATTTGTCAAAAATTATTTAAAAGATAATGATGGGGGAGAATGGTTCTGGGGAGTTAATAAAGATTATTCAGTTATGAAGAAAGACAAAGCAGGATTCTGGAAATGTCCGTATCATAATAGCAGGGCATGCATGGAGTTGATAAGCCGCATCAATAATATATTAAATGGTAAATGATATGAAAAAGAGAACAATTTTGGTTTGGAGTTGTGCAATTGTTGTTTTAGTTACACATACATTTTCTTCGTGCAAGAAAAATCCAGTTGATGATCCTCCGATTACAACGGATACTACAACAGTAAATCCACAGGTTGACCCGGCAATTGCGAATACAATTGGTTTTTTTCTGAATGACTGGGAGCCTAAAAATTTTGTTTTGCCTGCCACTTTTACAAATACAACTGCACCGGCCGCTTCATCAGTTACCATAACAGTTGACAGAAGCATTGTCCTAACAAAAATTCCAAAATCTATTGCCGGAAATAACGCTAATCTATGGATGACACAAATTGTTACCGAATCATCTTTAATGGATCATATTACAACAATACATCCACATATAATTCGATTTCCCGGCGGTAGCATCAGCGATGTATTCTTTTGGAATGCACAACCGAATGTTCCACCTGCAGATGCTCCTTCACAATTTGTAAAGGCGGATGGTACAACCGAAACTGCAGGTTATTGGTACGGAAAAAATACGGCGGGCTGGACATTCTCTGTAGATAATTATTACAACATGCTGCAACAAACCGGTAACCAGGGAATGATTACGATAAACTATGGTTATGCCAGGTATAGCACTGCTGCTAATCCGGTGGCATCTGCAGCACATATGGCGGCTGATTGGGTTCGTTATGATAATGGCCGCACAAAATACTGGGAAATTGGAAATGAAAATTTCGGCGACTGGGAAGCTGGTTACCGTATCAATACTACGAATAATAATGACGGACAACCAGTATTTGTAACAGGACAGTTATATGGTCAGCATTTTAAAGTTTATGCGGATTCAATGCGTAAAGCAGCACAGGAAATTGGTAAAACAATATATATAGGTGCTGTAACATCCGAGTCGGCTCCACAAGCATGGTGGACCAATACTGCTAAAACATGGAATACTGGTTTGTTTGCAGGGGCTGGAAGTTATCCTGATTACTACATCGTACATAATTATTATACCAATTACCAGACTAATGCTAATGCAGCTGAAATACTGGCAACACCGGAAGCAGTCACCTCAACCATGATGGATTATGTGAAGCAATCCATTACTACAGCAGGATTAGCGCAAAAACCCGTTGTACTGGATGAGTGGAATATTTTTTCACAGGGTTCAAAACAGGCAGTATCACACATTAACGGATTGCATGCTGTATTGGTACTTGGGGAGGCATTGAAAAATAAATTTGGGATGACAGCCCGTTGGGATTTTGCCAATGGATGGGACAATGGCAACGATCATGGAATGTTTAATCAGGGTGATGAACCGGATGGTGTGCCAAAATGGAATCCACGTCCTGCCTATCATCATATTTATTTCTTTCAAAAATATCTGGGAGACAGGTTAGTTTTATCAACTTCTGGTTCTTCAGATATTGTAAGCTATGCATCTTCGTTTACTTCAGGTGAAACAGCTGTTGCTTTAATAAATAAATCTACTGATGCAAAATCTGTAGAGATCTCATTTAAGAATTTTAAAAAGGGGGACAGGTTCTATTGGTACACTTTAACCGGAGGTGGTGATAATGGAGAATTTTCGAGAAAAACTTTGGTAAATGGAATTGCTTCCTCCTATGCTGCCGGTGGTCCAGATAACTATAAGAACATTGGGCCTAACTCTGCTTCCACAGCTAATGGTGTCAGAGTAATTGTTCCGGCAAGATCATCTGTATTCCTCGTTGTTGCAAAACAATAAATATTTTGGGTATGAAAAAATATTTCAGTTTACTCGGCATACTTGCTTTATTGTCTATGACTACAATTAAAAAAAACAGAATCGTTTTCTTCGGAGATAGTATTACACAAATGGGTGTAAACAAAGGTGGTTATATTGACAGAATTCAAACTTCTATTAATGAAAATGGAAACCAGGGAAGCTATGATCTGATTGGAGCAGGGATTGGAGGTAATAAAGTGTACGATTTATATTTAAGAATGGAAGAGGATGTGTTGTCAAAAAAACCAAAAACGGTTGTTATATATGTGGGCATCAATGATGTCTGGCACAAGACTTCCGGAATTGGAACAGATATTGAAAAGTATGAACGTTTTTATATTGCTATTATTAAAAAATTACAGGCAAAAAAAATTCAAGTGGCTGTTTGTACTCCAACAGTAATTGGTGAAAAAAAGAATAATGCCAATCCACAGGATGCTGATTTAAATACTTACAGTGATGTGATCCGAAGGCTGGCAACTTCAAATAATTGCATACTGATTGACCTGCGTAAAGTATTTGTTGATTTTGAAATAAAAAATAACACAACTGATGCTGAAAGTGGAATTTTAACAACTGATAGGGTTCACCTCAATGATAAAGGAAATCAGTTGGTAGCTGATGAAATGAAAAAAGCTTTGGGACTTAAATAAGCCGTTATTATATGATACAAAAAAAATCTGCCTTGTTGCTCTTTGCAACAGCTCTGCTTTTATTTACAGTAAAAATGGCAGCACAGCAAACAAATTATTACAAGACACAAAATGGAGTAGTTGTTTTTCCGGACAGCAGGTTTTCCAAAAATGTAAAAGCTGTGCAGCTCCGGGCTGTTACTGATAAAATAATTCGGGTAACAGCATCGCCGGAAAAAGAAGTGCTGCCGGATAAAAGTCTTATTGTTATTCAACAACCTGTTGCTGTAAATTGGGAGTTGAAGGAAACAAAAGAAACTATAGAAATGATTACTGCCTCTGTTAAAACAAGAGTAAGCCTTGCAACCGGGGCTGTTTCTTTTTTCGATAAAAATGATAATCCTGTGCTGGCGGAAAAATCAATTGAAGGAAGAAGTATTCGACCGGTTATACTTGAAGGAGAGAAACTTTTCTCACTAAAGCAAAGTTTTGAAAAAACGGCTGAAGATGCTTATTATGGATTAGGCCAGCAACAGGATAATGTTTGGAATTATGCAGGTAAACAAGTGATACTTTATCAGAATAATTCTCAGGTTGCTATACCCTTTTTAGTGTCTGCAAAAAATTATGGTGTGCTATGGGATAATTATTCTTACAGCAAGGCCGGAGATGTCAGGCCGTTTCAACAACTGTCAGCACTTCAATTATTTGATAAGAATGGTAATCCGGGTTGGCTGACAGCTTCTTATGCAAACGACAGAAATAAACCCACTGAAATTCTCTTTGAAAAAGCGGAGTCCGAAATCTGGTATCCGTATATGAATGATACCAAACAAAAGCTTCCGAAGGAATTTGCTGTTGAGAAAGGCAGCATTACCTGGCAGGGCAGTATAGAAACAAAAGAAACCGGTAACTATCATTTTAAATTTACATATGGTGGCTATTTCAAATGCTGGGTTGATGGTAAGCTGCAATTTGATAAATGGCGCCAATCCTGGAATCCGGGAACCGCCCTGTTTGATTTAAAAATGGAAAGTGGTAAAAAGTATTCACTGAAATTTATATGGATACCTGATGGCGGTGAATCATATGTGTCAGCCGAGTTTTTACCTCCTCAATCTCCTGAACAAACTAATTTATTTTCTTTTGAATCTGAAGCCGGTCATCAAATTGATTATTACTTTGTTTTTGGAAATAATCTGGACGAAGTTGTAAAGGGCTATCGCCAGCTTACCGGAAAAGCACCTATCGTTCCTAAATGGGCAATGGGATTTTGGCAAAGCCGGGAAAGATATAAAACACAGGATGAACTATTAAATACTGTGGCTGAGTTCAGAAAAAGAAAAATTCCATTGGACAACATTGTGCAAGACTGGTTTTACTGGAAAGAAAATGAATGGGGTGACCATGAGTTTGATTTAAGCCGTTTTCCCAATGCAGATAGTATGATTATTAAGTTGCATAAAGACTACCACTCACAATTAATGATTTCAGTATGGCCAAAATTTTACGAAGGAACAAAAAATTATACAACGTTTAATAAAAAGGGATGGGTATATACAAGGAACATTGCTGACAGGCAGAAAGATTGGGTGGGCCCTGGTTATACTTCTACTTTCTATGATGTATTTAATGATACGGCAAGAAAAGTTTTCTGGGATTTGCTGAATGAAAAACTATTTAAAAAAGGAGTTGATGCCTGGTGGATGGATGCAAGTGAACCGGATATACAGTCTAATGTTACACCAGAAAAAAGAAAACAACAGATGCAGCCCCTTGCATTGGGAACAGCAGCGGAATTTTTAAATGCTTATCCCTTGCAAAACGCAAAAGGAATTTATGAAGGGCAACGAAATTCAGATAATAACAAAAGGGTTTTTCTATTAACCCGTTCAGCATTTGCCGGTTCTCAACGTTATGCTGCCAGTATTTGGAGTGGCGATATTGGTTCCCGTTGGGAAGATATGCGAACACAAATTAGCGCAGGCATGAATTATTCCATTTCCGGATTGCCATACTGGACTATGGATATAGGAGGTTTTGCAACAGAGAACAGGTACAATGCAACTCCAATGCTTGCATCAGATCTGGAGGAGTGGAGAGAACTGCAGACACGGTGGTATCAATGGGGAAGTTTTTTGCCATTGTTTCGTTCTCATGGACAGTTCCCACTGCGGGAAGTATTCAATATTGCACCTGAAACACATCCCGCATACGAGAGCATACTTTATTACAATAAACTCAGGTATAGGTTAATGCCATATATCTATACATTGGCAGGCAATGCATTTCATAATGATTATACAATAATGCGGGGATTGGTAATGGATTTTGCAAAAGATAAAAATGTATTGAATATCGGGGATCAGTTTATGTTTGGTCCTTCATTTCTTGTTAATCCTGTCTATACTTACAAAGCAAGCAACAGAGGCGTTTATTTACCGGATGGGCAAGGTTGGTATGATTTATATACAGGGAAATATTATAATGGCGGACAAACAATTACAGCTCCGGCTCTTTATGAAAAAGTGCCGGTGTTTGTAAAAGAAGGTGCTATTATTCCAACCGGGCCAGAATTGCAATATGTTTCAGAGAAACCTGTCGACCCCATTACTTTGTTTGTATATGAAGGAAAAGATGGCAATTTTATTTTGTATGAAGATGAAGGCACTAATTATAACTATGAAAAAGGAAATTTTTCTGAAATCCCTTTTTCTTATAATGAAGAGTCAAAAACAGTGACTATTGGTGAAAGAAAAGGAAGTTTTGCGGGAATGTTAAAAACGAGGATAATTCATATCAAAATAATAAGCAAAGAAAAACCAGCAGGTCTTGAATTTGCTCAGCCAGCAAGTAAAAAAGTGAAATACACTGGTAAAAAAGCTACTGTCAAATTAAATTAAAAGAGTGAAAGCTAGAAATTAAATACAGAAATATTTTGTGAACTCTCAGTGAGAAGTATTTTTAGCTATTGGTGATTTTAATATTGTAAAGTAAATCAAAGTGAAGAAGTATTTTTATTTTGTTGCAATTTGTATGACGATGATGCCTGTTGTATTTCCACAGGTGCAAACTGAAAACACTCCCCGTGAACATTTGCCATTTGATGTCAACTGGAAATTTGCATTTGGGCATGCATACGATACAAAAAAAGATTTCAATAATGGAACCAGGTATTTTTCTTATTTAGCAAAGGCAGCTTATGGCGACGGAGCTGCTGCGGCTGAATTTGATGATCGGTCCTGGAGAAAATTGGATATGCCACATGACTGGGCCGTTGAACAACCATTTGATAGTAGGGCCAGTTTGAGTCATGGTTTTAAAGCTATCGGAAGAAATTTTCCGGAAAAAAGTATTGGCTGGTATCGTAAAAGTTTTTTTATACCCCAATCTGATGAAGGTAAAAGGATAAGCATTGCATTTGATGGAGTGTTTAGAAACTCCATTGTTTGGGTAAATGGTTTTTATTTAGGAACAGAGCCCAGCGGCTATACCGGTTTTCAATACAATATTTCGGAATACCTGAATTACGGCAGTGAGAATACTATTGCTGTAAGAGTGGATGCAACAATGGAAGAGGGTTGGTTCTATGAGGGAGCTGGTATTTACCGCCATGTATGGTTAAATAAAACATCACCGGTGCATGTTATTTCAGATGGAACATTTATTACTTCAAAAGTAAATGCTGAAAATGCTGAAGTAACAGCCCGGGTAACTGTATTAAATGAAGATCAAAGTGATAAGGTCATTAAAATCAGGCAAACAATATTAAATGCAGATGGCCGTGAAATGGCTACTGTGAGTATCGACAGTTTTCTAATAAGGAAATTAGAACAGAAAGAAGTATCGGAAAATTTGATCCTTCGAAACCCTTCACTTTGGTCACTTGATACACCTTATTTATATACGATGGTTACCGAAGTGATTTGCCAGGATACAGTCCTAGATAAATACAAAACTACTTTTGGTATTCGGACTATCCGCTTCGATGCAAACAAAGGTTTTTTCTTAAACGGCAAATCAATAAAAATTAAGGGAGCTAATAATCATCAGGACCATGCAGGTGTGTGTGCCGCTATGCCGGATGGATTATATGAGTTCAGAATAAAAAAAATGAAGGAGGCAGGTTTTAATGCCTGGCGTTGTTCGCATAATCCTCCTGCGCCAGAATTGTTAGATGCTTGTGACAGGATGGGAATACTGGTTATTGATGAAAACCGGTTGATGGGAGTAAGCAGTACACACTTTGACTATTTAGGGCGTTTTATATTAAGAGACAGAAATCATCCATCAATTATTAGCTGGAGCATTGGTAATGAAGAGTGGGGTATTGAAGGAAATCAGAAAGGAGCAAAAGTTGCAGTAACAATGCAGGCTTATGCAAAATCACTTGATAGTACAAGGGGTATCACAGCGGCTATCAGTGGTGGATGGCAAAAGGGAATTTCGAATGTGATTGATATCATGGGAGTAAATTATATCGGTCAAATAAATACAGATGAACATCACAAGGATTTTCCCGAGCAGCCCATGTGGGGTACAGAAGAGGGTAGTACCAGGGCAACAAGAGGTGAGTATGTTGATGATGATAAATTGCATGTAATTGCAGCCTATGATAAAAAACCATGGCCAAATTTTTTCAGCATTGAGGATGGTTGGAAACATTATGCAAGCCGGGACTACCTGGCCGGAATGTTCATCTGGACAGGTTTTGATTATCGGGGGGAACCTACACCGTTTGGATGGCCATCTGTCACATCGTATTTTGGTATGATGGATTTATGCGGCTTCCCCAAAGACATCATCTGGTATTTGAAAAGCTGGTGGACAAAAGATACTATTCTGCACATATTTCCACATTGGAATATGCCTGCCGGCAGTCAGGTAGGAGCCGACAAAAATAACAAACCAGTTGATGTATGGGTCTTTAGTAATTGCGATGAAATTGAACTTTTTCTTAATAAAAAAACCTTGGGTAAAAAAAGAATGCAGCCAAACGGGCATTTGCAATGGATGGTAAATTATCAACCCGGAGCTTTAGAAGCTGTTGGATTTAAAAATGGGAAAAAGGTAATTATAGAAAAGGTTAAAACTACTGGTGAAGCGGCATCATTGAAATTTGAAATGTACAAAAGCAATATAAACGAAGAAGGAATTGGTACTGCCGTGATAAATATTACAGCAACAGACAAAAATGGATTAATTATACCAACTGCTGATAATGAAATTAATTTTTCTCTTTCAGGTCCGGCCAAAATCATTGGCGTTGGTAATGGGAATCCTTTTTCAATGGAGAAAGATCGGTTTATTGAAACAATTAGTACAGTTGAAGTAGAAATTAAAAAAGAAAAAGCTGTAGAAACCGGAGAAAACAATATGGCAGCAATAGCAATTGATTTTGATGATAAACTTTGGAACGATGCCTTTATAGAAGAACGTAATGAACAATTCGGAAAAAAAGTAAAAAGCATGATATACAGAGGCGAATTCTTTATGCCGGAGTATGACTCGAATGCTACAATTACTTTTTTCAGTACATACATTGGTGTGCAACAATCTTTATTTATTAATGGTGTTTTATTGGCAGATCACCTGGTTAAAGAAAAAGATATTATTGTTAATAAAAAGATGCTGCATACCGGAAAAAACAGTATTGCCATCATGGCTACACCGTTGCTGAAGAAGAACCAATGGGATACTGTAAATACAAATCCGGGACTCATTCAGTTATTTACCCCAGCTACAGGATGGAAAAGAAAACTATTTAATGGGCTTGCTCAGGTTATTGTACAAACCGAAAATATAAAGGGGGAAGTAAAATTAACAGCAACAGCTGAAGGTTTGCCTCCATCAACTATCACCATACAATAAAAACTATAATACAGTTGAAACGTACTTGTGTAATAGTGATCATAAATTTAATGGCCTGTGTTGTTTATAGCCAGGAAAATCAAGGATTTTTTCTCAACGACAGGAAAGAAAAGTCAGTTGCGCTACCACCTTCAGTTCGGCAAAAAGAAATTAAAAAAAAGGCAACGGTGGAGATTTCTATTAGTGAAAACATTGCCGCAGAAAAAATTTCTGAATACCTGTATGGCAACAACGCTAACCAATGGATGGGACAGATAGTTGCTGAAACAAAATTGATGAAGCAGATAAATATATTATCCCCTGGTATTATCAGGTATCCGGGTGGTAATTACAGCAATATATTTTTTTGGAATGCAGAACCCGGAAAAATACCAGCAGATGTTCCAGATACAATTTTATATGGAGATAGCAGACTTCCAAGAAAGAGTCGTTTTTCTTTTGGAAAGGATAACGGCCCAAGATGTTTTTCTTTGGAGAATTATTATAAACTTTTACAACAAACCAATAGCATAGGAACTATCTGTGTTAATGCCGGATATGCCCGGTATGGGATGAGTGACAATCCAATTGCAACTGCTGCCCACTATGCAGCGGACTGGGTACGTTATGATAATGGCCGTACCCAATTCTGGGAAGTAGGAAATGAAGATTTTGGTGAATGGCAGGCTGGCTACAAAATTGATGTTACTAAAAACAAAGATGGCCAGCCTGTTATTACTAATGGTGAGTTATACGGTAAAATATTTAAGGCATTTTCAGATTCAATGAAACAGGCTGCAAAGGAAATCAATACCTTAATTTATATAGGAGCTGTGTTGGTTGAAGCAAAAAAGGATAAGCCACATGATAAAGAAGTTGAAAAAAATTGGAACAGTGGTTTTTTTAAAATAGCTGCTAATAGTGCTGATTTTTTTGTAGTACACAGTTATTATACTCCATATGAAAAAAATTCTCCGGCAGATCTTATTCTGAAAACAGCAACTGCAGTAACCAGAGATATGATGAGTTACCTGCATCAGATGTGTATTGACAATAATGTAATCATGAAACCGGTGGCATTAACAGAATGGAACATATTTGCAATCCGTTCTAAACAACAAACCTCTTTTATAAATGGTATGCATGCAGCATTAGTTTTAGGGGAAATGGCAAAACAAAAATTTTGGATGGCCTGCCGTTGGGATCTGGCAAACAGTTATAGTAATGGTGATGACCATGGCCTTTTCAACCGCGGTGACGAACCGGGTATGCCATTATGGAGTGCAAGGCCTGCTTTCTATTACCTGTATTATTTT
>JBARSW010000171.1:0-7500 GCA_049644925.1 Chitinophagaceae bacterium
CATTGCCGGGGTAAGGAGGTTTCTTTGACGTCGAGAACCGACGATATAAAATTGAAGAAGACAAGCAGCTTTCGTTAAGTCCCGGTTTCTGGGATGACAACAAAAGGGCTACCGAAATTCTTAAAAATGCCAAAGTAAATGAGTATTGGGTAAAACTCTATGAGACGGCTGAATCGTCTGTAGAAGATTTTACTGTTCTTTTCGAATTCTGGAAGGGAGGCGATGCTACCGAAGAGGAAACGCAGACAGCCTATGAAAATGCTATTAAACTAATAGACGAAGCCGAATTTAAAGCCACATTAAATGAACCAGAGGATGAACTGCCGGGTGTACTTCAGATAAACTCTGGAGCCGGTGGCACAGAAAGCCAGGATTGGGCCGAAATGCTGGCTCGTATGTACCGTATGTATGGCGAAAAGCAAGGCTGGAAAGTAACCGAACTGGATTGGCAATGGGGCGATGGAGCCGGTATTAAAACTTGTACACTGCAATTTGATGGGCCTTTTGCTTATGGCTTTTTGAAAGCAGAAAGTGGGGTACACCGCTTGGTTCGAATTTCTCCTTTTGATAGTAATGCACGGCGGCATACTTCTTTTGTAAGTGTGTATGCGTATCCGTTGGTGGATGATACGATTAATATTGAAATAAATCCAGCGGATGTAAAAATGGAAACAAGCCGCAGTGGTGGTGCTGGTGGACAGAACGTAAACAAAGTGGAAACGAAAGTACAGTTAACGCATATTCCAACAGGAATTGTGGTGGTTTGTCAACAGGATAGGAGCCAGCTTGGAAACAGGGAACTGGCCATGCAAATGTTGAAAAGCCGTTTGTATGAAATGGAATTGCAAAAACGGAATGCACTGAAAGATGCTACCAATTCCAAAAAGAAAAAGATAGAGTGGGGCAGCCAGATACGCAGCTATGTTTTTCATCCATATAAAATGATTAAAGACCATAGAACTGATTATGAAGTAGGAAATATCGGCCCGGTAATGGATGGAGAGCTGGATGGTTTTATAAAAGCGTATTTGATGTCGGAGAAGGAAACCCAAAGTTAAGTTTCATCGCAGAGAACAAGAGAAGCAAAGAAAAAGCAGAGACATTATACCTAACTCTGCGAAAAGCTCAATTAACTCATAATCTCTGCGTTAAAAAATAATATCTTACAGTTAAAATATTTTTTTATGAGTATAGGAACTTTTTCTTACCCGATGCCGGTGAATGAACCGGTTCTTTCTTACGGACCCAATAGTCCTGAAAAGAAAAGATTAAAAGAAGTTTTGGCAGAGTTGAAAAGCCAGGAAATAGATGTACCCATGTACATTGGTAATAAAGAAGTAAGAACAGGTAAAAAAGTGGCCATGCATCCGCCACATGAAACAAAACATACGCTGGGCTATTTTCATGCAGGTGATGAGAAACATGTTCACCAGGCTATTGAAGCTGCATTAGCTGCAAAAGAAGCATGGGCAAATACCAGTTGGGAGAACAGGGCAAGTATTTTTTTGAAAGCTGCTGATTTAATTGCCACAAAGTATCGTCCGTATATGAATGGTACTACCATGCTCGGACAAAGCAAAAATGCTTTCCAGGCAGAGATAGATGCCGCATGTGAGTTGATTGACTTCTTACGTTTCAATGTTCATTTTCTTTCAGAGATATATAAACAACAACCCATCAGTAGCCCGGGCATGCACAACAGAATGGAATACCGTCCGCTTGAAGGCTTTGTATTAGCCGTTACACCATTTAATTTTACTGCTATTGGTGGCAATCTGCCCACTTCTGCAGCAATGTGTGGGAATGTTGTTGTTTGGAAATGTGCCAACACACAAGTTTATGCTGCACAGATGACCATGCGGATATTAATAGAAGCCGGATTACCAGCAGGTGTTATTAACCTGATATATGTAAGTGGTCCTGTAATTGGAAAAATTTGTTTCAATCACAGGGATTTTTCCGGCGTTCATTTTACCGGTTCTACGGGAGTCTTCAATAATATGTGGGAGACAATAGGAAAGAATATGCCTAATTACAAATCTTATCCAAGAATTGTAGGGGAAACAGGTGGTAAAGATTTTGTATTGGCTCATAAAAGTGCTGACCCTGATGTTGTTGCTACAGCTTTATTGCGAGGTGCTTTTGAATTCCAGGGTCAAAAATGTTCGGCAGCGTCAAGGGCATATATCCCATCTAATATTGCTGAAGAAGTTAAGAAAAAACTGATTGCCGGTATTAAGAGCTTTAAAATGGGGACCGTGGAAGATTTTTCTAATTTTATTAATGCCGTTATTGATGAAAAGAGCTTTAATACAATTAAAGAATATATTGATAATGCAAAAAAAGATCCTAAAGCTGAAATTTGGGTAGGAGGAAAATGTGACAGTAAGGAAGGTTGGTTTATTCAGCCCACTATTATTGAAGCAAAGAATCCTAAGTATGTAACGATGTGTGAAGAAATTTTTGGACCCGTTCTTACTGTATATGTTTATCCGGCAAACAGTTTTGAAAGGGCTTTGGAATTAGTGGATACTACTTCACCTTATGCATTAACCGGGGCCATCATTTCAAAAGACAGGGATGCCGTTGAATTAGCAACTAATAAATTAAGAAATGCAGCCGGTAATTTTTATATCAATGATAAACCAACGGGTGCAGTTGTTGGTCAGCAACCGTTTGGCGGTGCCAGGGGAAGTGGAACAAATGATAAAGCTGGTTCAATATTAAATCTTTACCGATGGTTGAGTGCAAGAACGATTAAAGAAACATTTAATCCGCCAACGGATTACAGGTATCCTTTTATGCAGGAGAAATAAAACATTTTGAAAATCAGGCTTTGTAACTTTATCTGAAATGATTGAAATGCAGGTTTTACTTTCATCACAACAATTAGACAATACAGTCAAGAAACTGGCTGAGATGTTGAATAAGAATCATGCTGACTTAAATGATGTAGTTTTTGTAGGAATACAACAAGGTGGTGTAGTGGTTGCCAATGATATCGTTGCATCACTTCAACAACTCAATACCTCACAAATAGTACAATATGGCCAGCTGGATATTACTTTTTACAGGGATGATATTCGAAAGGAAATTATGGCACCGGACACTATGAACATTCCATTTGCCATTGAAAATAAAACAGTGGTTCTTATTGATGATGTACTTTTTACCGGACGAACCATAAAAGCTGCGTTGGATGTTCTGCTGGATTATGGACGTCCTGCCAAAGTGGAGCTTTGTGTTTTGGTTGACAGAAAAGAGCATCGTCAGTTCCCTATACAAGCAGATTATGTTGGTGTGGCTGTTGAAACAAGAAAAATTGATAAAGTAAAACTGGTAAATAAGGAGGTTGTTCTGATTAGCCTCTAAAGATTTTTCGCTTTTAATTATTTTATAGAAAACAGTGAAATCTGTGGTCAAAACCTTTAATTTCGCTTTTTAATGCAACTATCCACTCGTCATCTGCTCGGCATTAAAAATCTTACTAAAGAAGATATTTCCCTAATTCTTACAACTGCGGAGCAATTCAAAGAAGTTTTACAGCGACCGGTAAAAAAAGTTCCTTCGTTAAGGGATGTTACTATTGTAAATCTCTTTTATGAGAATTCTACCCGAACAAGATTTTCTTTTGAGCTGGCCGAGAAAAGGCTGAGTGCCGACACAATTAATTTTGCAGCATCTGCATCTTCTGCTGCAAAAGGGGAGACACTGCTTGATACGGTAAATAACATCCTCTCTATGAAGGTAGATATGGTGGTAATGAGACACAGTGCTTCCGGGGCACCGCACTTTTTGGCTCAGCATATCCCTGCTGCTATTATTAATGCCGGAGATGGTATCAACGAACACCCCACACAGGCATTACTCGATGCATTTTCAATAAAAGAAAGAACAGGTTCACTGGAAGGAAGAAAAATCGCTATTATAGGCGATATTATGCATAGCAGGGTTGCCCAGAGCAATATTTATCTTTTGAATAAAATGGGAGCTGAAGTTGTTGTATGCGGACCACCCACATTAATCCCAAAATACATCAGCCAGGCATTGGGTGTAAAAGTCAGTTACAACCTTAAAGAAACCCTGGAATGGTGTGATGTGGCTAATGTGCTAAGGATTCAATTGGAAAGGCAAAACCAGGTTTTGTTTTCCTCATTAAGGGAATACAGTATTGCATTTGGTATAAACAGGCAATTACTGGATAGCTTACATAAAGAAATAGTAATTATGCATCCGGGACCAATAAACAGGGGAGTGGAACTGGACAGTGATGTGGCAGATAGCAAACAATCTATTATCTTACAGCAGGTCGAAAATGGTGTGGCAGTGAGAATGGCGGTTCTCTATTTATTAGCTAACAGAAATAATTAATTATGGCCCGTATCTGTCTTTTCCCAGGCACTTTTGATCCACTTACTTTAGGTCATGTTGATATAATCAACAGGGCATTACCGCTATTTGACAAAATAGTTGTTGGTATTGGATTGAATTCAGCCAAAGCTCCTATGTTTCCCGATGAACAGAGATTAGCCTGGGTAAGGGAGATTTATAAGGATGAGGAAAGGGTAGAAGCAGCGGTTTATGAGGGACTGACAATCGAATATTGCAAAAAAATTGGGGCAAATTTTATTCTCCGTGGAATACGCTATGTCAGTGATTTTGAATATGAAAAAACAATTGCAGATGCCAACAGGACACTTGATAAGTCTATAGAAACAATATTCTTAACTGGTGAACCAAAATATACATCAGTGGCTTCCACTATTGTCAGAGATATCATTCGTAATGGGGGGGATGCAACTCTTTTCCTGCCTGAGGTAGTGGCGAAATCTCTTCTAAAATAATTTTCATGTCAATTTGGTTTAAAAAAGATTTAACCATTGGTGATTTTACTCTTTTGAGTAAAGATACCATGGGAGAGTTTATTGGTATTGAATGGACTGAACTCGGTGAAAATTTTCTAAAAGCTAAAATGCCGGTTGATATTCGGACTAAACAACCTTACGGACTACTGCATGGTGGAGCATCCTGTGCATTGGCCGAAACAATTGGAAGTGTTGCTTCTGCCATGGTAGTTGACCATTCGAAATGTTATTGTGTAGGTCTTGAAATAAATGCCAATCATATCCGCAGTGCCAAAGAAGGATTTGTGACAGGAATTGCCTCCCCATTACATCTTGGTGCCAGCACCCATGTTTGGGATATAAAAATCCATGATGAAAGAGATAAACTCATTTGTGTAAGCAGGTTGACGGTAGCTGTTATTCCCCGTAAAGGGTAAATTATTTATCGTAATTAATATTCAGTACATCTTTAATAGAAGGGAAAGAATTATCCAGGTATTCTTTTAAATCTTCTTTTTTTACCCATTTTATTTCATGAATATCTTCTTCAATTTGGGGAGTAAGAACTTGTTTACCAGAAACCTTCATATTGTACCAATGAGATTCTTTCAGAATAAACCTGGTCCCTTCATGATAAGTGTGGTAAGTAATCGCAAGCGGTGAAGTAAGTTTTACATTTTGCAATCCTGTTTCTTCTTCCACTTCCCGGATAGCACATTCTTCAAGTGTTTCACCTTTGTCCAGTTTTCCTTTTGGCATATCCCATTTGCCCCGCCGGAAAATCAACAATATCTCTTTTTTTTCATTAGTCACAAATCCCCCGGCAGCCATTACAACAGTAAATTTTTTAAAAAATGCTTTTTTAAGTTCCTCCAGATCTTTATGTATAAAAACACCAGCTTGTACTTTTTCATCCTGCATTTCATGGATCATTGTTTTTATAGTATGAGAATTCAATTCATCTATAAAAACAGCATCATCATGATGAATAACTGGTTGAATGATTTCATCAAAAGAATCGCAAAGAAAAAGAGGTTTATCGTCGAAAAATATTTTGATATGCATACTCAAAAAATTGCAGACTTAAAAACAGTTTGTTTTTTTTATTTGTAAGTTACGAATAAAAAAGTCTCTTTCATTTCTGTTGACTGCTCATCTCTTTATTCTACCTTCGCCTTATGACAGATGCATATATTGTTGCTGAAAAATTGCTGCAGGTCAATGCAGTAAAATTAAGACCTGAGGAACCTTTTACCTGGGCAAGCGGATGGAAAAGCCCGATTTATTGTGATAATCGCAGGGTTCTCTCTTTCCCTTTTATCAGAGATTTTATCAAGTCGGAAATGTGTAATGTAATATTTGAAAAATTTCCTGATGCTGAATTATTAGCAGGAGTTGCCACAGCCGGTATTGCCTGGGGTGCGATGGCATCCGATCAGTTAAAACTGCCATATATCTATGTTCGACCCAAACCAAAGGAACATGGCATGGGCAATCAAATTGAAGGATTTTACGAAAAAAGTAAGAAGACTGTTGTGATTGAGGACCTGGTTTCTACCGGAAAAAGTAGTTTGCAGGTAGTAGATGTTCTGAAAGAGAAAGGCCTCGATGTAATTGGGATGGTCTCCATCTTTACCTATGGGTTTCCTGTTGCAACGGAAGCTTTTAAAAATGCATCATTAGTCTATTATTCCCTTACAGATTATCAGGTACTGATTGAAATGGCTTTGCAAAAAGGAACAATTTCTAAAGATCAACAGGAAATTTTGTTAAAATGGAGGGAAGACCCTGCCGGATGGAATCCGGTTTTGTAAATTGCTTTTAATATGAAAAAATTTTCTTTTTTGGTAATCATCAGTATTGGATTGAGTTTATCAGCTTATTCTCAAACTAAGCCTTTACTAACGGCTATCATTAAAACACCTAATGCCCTTTGTGAGAACTGCAAAGTAAGAATTGAAACTTATTTGAAACGTTATGATGGTGTGACAGAGATCATTGTTAACTACCGAAAAGGGGAGACCAAAGTAAAATATCTCACGGACCGTACAGATATTGAGCAAATTAAAACGGCAATTGCCAACTGCGGGTATGATGCCGATGATGTTCCTGCCACAGAAGATGTCTATAACAGGCTTCCAAAATCCTGCAAAAAATTTGAAGACGGAGGAGGTCATCCCAAACCCAAAAACCCTCCGCCACCTCCTCCAACTCAGCCGCAATAAAAGGCCATCTGAGCCTTACCTTATTAATTTGTAAGGCTTTATTTGATTAATTCATTCAGATTTTGCTTTCCCTCATAATCAACCGGGTAATTAATAAATAAGCCAGCTTTACCAACTCTTGCCATTCCGGTTATTTTTAAGTTTACTTCATTCCTCAAAAAAGCAGCTATTGAATTTTTAAAGACATTCTTCATGTCTATGTCCAATTCTACCGGCAGACGGAAATCTGCTCTGGGTAAAATGTTAATCAACGAATCGATAATAAAAGTGCCCAGGAAATCCCCATCTATCCAGACTTTACCATCAGCATTTTTCAGTTTCAACCCTGTTTTGTTAGGGTTGAAATAAAGAAGGTTGAGGGAAAGGGTAGAGTTTTTTAATCCCAGCTTATTTGTCTGCACATCCTCAATGCCTTTGAATTCCGGGTTTTT
>JBARSW010000172.1:0-4505 GCA_049644925.1 Chitinophagaceae bacterium
TATTCTAATCAGATGCTGTATTATTTCCTATTTTTAAAAAATATCAGATGAAACTTTTCCTCACAATCTCTCTTTTGCTATTCGTTCATTCATTCATTACTGCACAAACACCTGTTGTGCCTTCCTCTTATGCTAACATTCAATATGATGAGGCAGGCAGGTTATATTTCAGCAAAGACGGGCAGCGGTATTATGCAGACACAACCGGCCCGCGGTACACCCTTCAAAAACTTTTTGGTAACCCAACCGGAACAGCGGATGGCCTGGCATTGGATTTTGGTACTTTTAAAGGGACAATATCCTATGGGATGATCCCTTACGGAAAAGTTCCGCACCCCTTACCTGTTTTTCGTTTTACCATACCCTTGAAAGACGGAAAGGCAAACATCAATATTAAAACTGATTTCCGCAATCCTTATGATTTTGTAAAGTGGACAGACAATAAAGGTTTTACGATTGGTTATCGCCTGGCAGATGAAAAAGGAGTTGTAATATTTGACGGAGAAGTATCGGCAGGAGGCATCGGACCTTTTACGGTTGTACCCACTATTTATGAAGGCCCGTTTGTAAACAATATTTCTGAAAAAGAAGCAGTGATCTGGTTCAACACCACTGCACCAGTAATTGCATCTGTTGGAATTGATAACCGGGTGATAACAGAAGAAACGGAAGCCACACATCATGAATTTAAAATAACCGGGCTTATACCGGGTAAAAAATATACCTATTCGGTAATGGCAGGTTTGCCATCACAATCTTATCATTTTACTACTGCTCCCAAAAAGGGTAGCCGTAAACCCTTTGTATTTGCTTATACCAGTGATAGCCGCAGTGCTACCGGCGGCGGTGAACGGAATATATATGGCGCCAATACTTATATCATGAAAAAAATTGCTGCCCTCGCCTATCAGCAAAAAGCTGCCTTTTTACAATTTACCGGCGATATGATCAGTGGGTATGTTTCCAATAAAGAAGACCAGGAAGTTCAGTTTACCAATTGGAAAAAAGCGGTGGAGCCGTTCTGGCATTATATTCCTTTTTATACCGGCCAGGGAAACCATGAAGCCCTTGGTTATATTTTCAGAGATTCTGCAGGAGCACAAAAAGTGTTTATTGACAAGTTCCCCTATGCTGTTCATTCTGCTGAAAAAGCGATGAGCGATGCCTTTGTAAATCCGGAGAATGGGCCATTGAGTGAAGATGGCAATCGCTATGATACCAATCCTGACAATGCTGACTTTCCTCCTTATAAAGAAACTGTTTATTACTATACTTATGATAACACTGCGATGATCGTACTGAACAGTGATTATTGGTTTTCTCCTACTATCAGCAGGGAAACATCAACCGGTGGTGGCTTGCATGCTTATATTATGGACAACCAGCTTGAGTGGCTGCGCAAAACAATACAGAAATTGGAGAAAGAACCGGCAATTGATCATATATTCATCACGCAACATACTCCCGTATTTCCAAATGGCGGACACAAAGGAGATGACATGTGGTACAATGGTAATAATGAAAAAAGAACCTATGTAGCCGGCAAACCAGTTGAAAAAGGTATTATTGAAAGAAGAGATGAGTACCTGGATATACTGATTAATAAAAGTAAAAAAGTAGTTGCAGTGCTAACCGGAGATGAGCATAACTACAACCGCCTGAAGCTGACAAAAGATGTTACCATTTACCCGGAAAACTATCCGCATAAGAAACTAACGGTATCCCGTCCTATCTATCAAATAAATAATGGTGCGGCAGGTGCTCCGTATTATGCGCAAGAGCAACTGCCCTGGAGCGATCATACCAAAGCATTCAGTGTGGAAAATGCAGTTTGTCTTTTTTATGTAAATGGCAAAAGTGTAAAAATGAAAGTGCTGAACCCGGATACTCTTAACCAGATTGATGAAGTGACCCTGCGTTAAGAAACGAAAAAATCAATACCAGTCCTTTCCTTCTGCAAGGCTTTTTAGAAAATCTGCTGCTTCATTGCTCATGGCGGTAGGCGTAAGACTGTCGCCAACAGACATTATAAAGTGATGGCAGCCATCACCAGAAAAATTGAAGGATACATCACCCAATAGATTTCCCTGTTTATAAAATAGCAGGTTGCCATCGTAGCCACATTTAAAAGCTTCGGCAGTTTTTCCATCTACGAACCCGGCCAGTTTTTTAATGGCTTTATTTTCGGTAGTGGTTACTGTTTTGGTAATATTACTGGTTTGTGGTTCATTAAAATTTATTATAAGACTATCGCTGCCGGAGAGTTGCTTGCTGATAGCGGAATTACTGGAACAGGAATAAAGAAAAAATACAACGGCGATAAATCCAAACAGCTTCATGTTTTTAATTTAGGGCAAGTTAAAATAAAAATCAGTTAAATTATTTTGAATGCTTAAATTAGACATTCTGTGTCTCCATCAAATATACTTACATGAGCCCTGCACTTATTTTCATAATCATTCTTATTTACTTTTCTATATTAATGTTAATCTCGAGATTCACTTCCAGGCATACCCGGGATAACACATTTTTTGATGGCGACCGTCAATCGCCCTGGTTCCTCGTTGCATTCGGGATGATCGGCTCGGGGATATCTGCAGTATCGCTTGTATCCATTCCCGGAAATGTTGGAAACAATAACCTCTATTACTTTCAGTTTATCATGGGTACAATTGCAGGTTACCTTTTCATCGTATTTATATTGACCCCCTTATATTACAAGCTGAAACTGGTATCTATCTACTCCTATTTAAATGTACGGTTTGGTGGCACTACTTATAAAACCGGGTCGCTGTTTTTCCTGGTATCACAATCTTTCGGTGCAGCGCTAAGACTGTTGCTATCCATAAAAATCTTACAGGTTGCCTTTTTTGACAAACTTCATATTCCTTATTTTCTTACCATTATCATAGTATTGGTGCTGATCTGGCTATACACCAATAAATCCGGCATCAAAACCATTGTATGGACAGATGCCCTCCAATCACTTTTTCTTATTACCGTAATTGTAGTTTCTATTATTACTATTAAAAATTCACTGGGCCTTTCAGCATCGGGAATGGTCCGGTCCATCATACATCACCCTTATGCTAAAATATTTGATTGGGATATTAACTCCGGTTCCAATTTCTTCAAACAATTCATTTCAGGCATGCTGATCACTATTGCATTGGTGGGGCTTGATCAGAGTATGATGCAAAAAACACTGACTGTTAAAAACCTGAGGGATGCAAAGAAAAATGTTCTCACATTCAGTTTTTTTATTGCGTTTGCCCAAACCCTTTTTCTGGGGTTGGGTATATTGATGTATTTATTTGCAGAACAAAAAGGAATTCAACTGCCTTTACTAAATGGCAGCATTCAAAATACTGATGAAGTGTACCCCATGCTTACCCTGCATCATTTTGGTCAGATAGGAGCCATTGCCTTTTTTATCGGAGTTATTGCCTCCACTTTTGCCAGTATAGATTCCTGTATCACCGCTTTAACAACAGCCTTTAGTTATGATTTTATGGATTTTGAAAAACAACCTCATGAAGCGAAGCAAAAAATCAAGAACAGGGTTTTAGTTGGTGTGAACATCGTTATGTTCTTAATCGTTATGGCATTCTGGAACAGCCAGGGAGCCATTATCAATACCATTTTTAAAATTGCCGGTTATACCTATGGCCCCCTGCTGGGTTTATACCTTACCGGGTTGTTTTCCCGTATCAAACCAAAAGAAAAATGGGTGCCCTTTGCCTGTGTTGCAGCTGCCGGGCTTACTTACCTGCTGAATGAATTTTTCAACAGCACATTTCATTTTGATTTTGGATTTATGAACATACTGGTGAATGCCGTGCTCACCATTTTATTTCTGATTATCTTCAAACAAAAGAATAATAAGTATGTTGCCCGACATTAATATTTATCTCACTACTGCACAAAATCACATCGAACAGTGTGCAAAGATGATGGCGGAAACGGATCCATGGATTACACTGGAAATCCCGTACGATCAATGTCTGAAGGCCTTTGATGGACCCTGTAAAGAATTTTATATTCTTGAAACGGATGCTCAGGTAGCCGGGTTTGTCATTCTGCAAACCTGCGGTTCCTTCAAGGGCTATATTCAAACACTCTGTATAGCTCAGCAACACAGGGGTAAGGGTTTGGGCACCAAAATTTTGCAGTTTTGTGAAGAACGCATTTTAAAAATCTCGCCCAATATTTTTATTTGTGTATCCTCTTTTAATACCGGGGCATTCAAACTCTATGAGAATTATGGTTTCAAACTGGTTGGCGAATTAGAGAATTTTGTAAAAGAAGGCTACACCGAATTACTACTCCGAAAGACAACCGGACCAATTAATGGGTTTATAACCCGATAATTAATTAAAAATGCGTAAACACTTTTTTATAGTATTGATCTTCCTTTCAGTTGTCAGTTTATTTTCTCTTGCACAAACCAGAAATGATAAAAAAGCACTGATTAAAACCATTGACAGCATCCTTCAGTCCCAGGT
>JBARSW010000173.1:0-1980 GCA_049644925.1 Chitinophagaceae bacterium
GAATAAAGCTCGGCAAACAAACCTCTTTTTCTTGCCCACTCAGCACTGCGCCACATAGAAGCATCAATTGCTAATTGAGAAAATGCCGATACCCCAATTTTCCTTTCTACGGCTGGGCCTACTACAAATGGACCTATAGCAATGGCCAATTCGCTCAATTTAACTTCTGCAGCCTGGGTAGCGATAGCATAGTCCACAGCGGCAGCAAGACCAACTCCACCTCCTACACATCTTCCCTGAATCCGGCCAATAACAATTTTGGGACAAATTCGTATAGCATTAATTACTTTGGCAAATCCGCTGAAAAATTCTGATCCATCTTCTTTATTTTTTATAGAAAGTAATTCATCAAAACTAGCCCCGGCACAAAAGGCTTTATCACCGGAGCTTTTAAGTACAATAACTTTTGTATCATCATCATTACCTGCAGCATGAATGGCTTGTGCCAGTTTCTCCAATATCCTGCCGGGAAGTGAATTACTTTGCGGATGAAAGAATTCTATAGTAGTAATACCATGCTGAAATGATGATTTGACGAAAGCTTCCATAAATCTATTTTTTCATGTTGAATATAATAAAGTCAATTGACTTTTATAATGACAAACATCAGTACTCTTTTCATTTATTAAAATAATATGCCACAAATTAATGTTTGCCAGATAAATCCACTGATCATGGATATCAAATACCGGCTTTTCTTGCCACCATCGTTAAAATGGTTGCCACTCCCACTACCGGGTCTTCTGTTCCATCCAGCATTTCAACATACCATTTCACAATTCCCTTTTCAATTTCATCACCCCGTTTGTAATCTTCTGGTTTTTCTATCACTCTTTTATCATTAAGTAATTTTTCTTTACAGGTAAACCTGATCTGAATTTCGGCTCCGGGATATACTGGTTTGGTAAACCGTAATTCATCTATCCCGTAATTAAGTAGTACCGGGTTCTTTTCATAACTGTCCACAAATAATCCGGCAGCAATACTCATAATGAAATAACCATGGGCCACCTGTTTTTCAAACATGGTGCCGGTAAAATCGGTGGTTTTTATATGAGCATAAAAATGATCTCCACTCAGGTCGGCAAAACGATCAATATCATCTGAAGTAATGATTCTTTTTTCTGTAATAATCTGATCACCAATTTGCAATTCTCCGAAATATTTTTTAAAAGGATGTTTACCCGGCTCTTTCCCCTGCCTGTCCGGCAGGCAGGCTTTTGCATAGGGTTGATAAACATTGGTGATGGCGGTAATAGTAGTTGGCGACCCTTGCAGCGCAGTTCTTTGCAGGTAATGTTTAACACCTCTTATACCTCCCATTTCTTCTCCACCCCCGGCACGGCCCGGACCACCGTGTACCAATAGTGGCAATGGAGAACCATGACCGGTTGACTCTTTGGCACAATCCTTATTCAACACCAGTATTCTTCCATGATGAGAGGCAGACCCAACCACATACTGCCTGGCTTCTTTATCGTCTGCGGTTACAATCGTACTCACTAAACTTCCTTTGCCCAGTTTACTCAGCGCTATGGCATCATCCATATTCTTGTAAGGCATGATGGTACTTACCGGGCCGAAGGCTTCAATCGTATGTGGTTCCTCTGAGACATGAGGTGTTTCATTTATTAATAAAATCGGAGAGATAAATGCTCCTTTATTCGGGTCTGCATCCAAAACTTCCACTTCATCCATGGAGCCATAAAATATTTTTGAAGAAGCAAGCAATTTTTTAACCTGGCCTTTTACCTCTTGTCTTTGTGTTTGCCCCGCCAGACTTCCCATTCTTACTTTGTCATTCAGCGGATTGCCAATAACAGTTTGTGATAATGATGAAGCAAGTGTTTTTGATACTTCTTCCAGTTTATTTTCAGGAACGAATATTCTTCTTACTCCCGTACATCGTTGCCCGGCTTTCAGGGTCATTTCTTTTCTAATCTCCTTAATAAAAATATCCCACTCCGGCATACCTGGTTC
>JBARSW010000174.1:0-4249 GCA_049644925.1 Chitinophagaceae bacterium
CCACCATGAAAACAGATTTTGATGAAAGCATTGGAAAAATCAATATCATTCCGCAGGATATAGGTAGAGTAATATTGAATTTAATTACGAATGCTTTTTATGCTGCCCCCCTGCCCCCCGAAGGGGGATTCCCTGACCGTGATAATAAACACAACCCTACTATTTGGGTTAGTACAAAGAAACTGGGAGATAAAGTCATAATTTCTGTTCGGGACAATGGGCCGGGCATCTCCAAAAAAATATTAGACAAAATATTTCAACCCTTTTTTACAACCAAACCCACCGGGCAGGGAACAGGATTGGGATTAAGTTTGAGTTATGATATTGTAAAAGCCCATGGTGGAGAGATAAAAGTAAACTCAAAAGAAGGTGAAGGGACAGAGTTTGTCATTGTTTTATCAGTGTGATATTGATGGAATCGGGAAAGTACAATGCAAAAAGAGATGAAGAGACCGGATGATCTGTTTTCGTTTTTAAATTATTTACAATCACTTCAATGAAGATGTCAGTTATGAGTTGGAAGAAAAATATTTTCAGTGTTGCATTCCTGGTTATTTTACTAAACGGGTATGCTCAGCCTGACTCACAATTGAAACCCGGTAAAGACGATAACACCATGGTGAATTCTTTGTTGCAGCAAAGCAAAGAACAATTGAATGTTGATCCAACCAACGCAATAAGTTTAGCTATTAAAGCAAAGGAATTATCGGTAAAAACAGGATTTATAAAAGGGGAGGCTTATGCACTTAAAAATATTGGATTGGGTTATTATTACCAGGGAAAATATGTGGAGGCACTTGAATACTGGAATGAATCTTTAAAACTTTTTGAACAATTAAAAGATGATACAGGAATTGCTAATTTATTAAACAACATCGCAGCGGTATATGTGGATCAGGGTAATGTAGCAAAAGGGTTGGAATATTCTCTGAGGTCGTTAAGGCTCTCTGAAAAAACAGGCGATAAAATGAGAATTCTTTCTGCACTCAATACGGTTGGAAGTATTTATTATAATAAAAAGGAAACATGGGACAAGGCGCTGGATTATCTTTTAAGAGCACTGGCAATATCAGAAGAAATAAATGATAAAGAATCACAGGGGGTTCTTTCCGGAAACATCGGGAAAATATATTTTGAAAAAAATGAAGATACTATAGCCTTAAGTTATTTTGAAAGATCAATAAAAATTCTTGAAAATTCTGTCAATAGCTCATTTGCATATAATGGGATCGGTGAACTTTATCTTAAAAAAGGTGATATCAGTCAGTCCTTGAAAAATCATAATAAGGCGCTGGAGATCGCTGAACAATTCAGTAACAAGCTGAACATTGTCCGGTCACTTATGAGTATTGCAAATGTGTATAATTTACAAAAAGATTATTCTGCTGCGCTGCAGTATTATAATAAGGCAAGTGATATTGCTGTAGAGATAAATGCGATTCCACTTTTGAAAGATCTTTATGGAGATATGGCGGTAGTCTATGCTGAAATTTCTGATTATAAAAGTGCCTTTAAATACCAGTCACTGTTGTCAGGCATGAAAGACACACTGTATAACATTGAAGCGGATAAGAAAACCGCATCTCTTCAGTTTGACTTTGATCTGCAGAAGAAACAAAGCGAAATAAACTTACTGACAAAAGATAAAGCCTTACATGAGTCAGAATTAAAAAAACAAAAATATCTGAGAACCGGCCTTTTTATTGGCTTGGCTTTGGTGTTGATGTTTGGCTTTTTCCAGTGGTGGCATAGCCGGCAAAGACTAAGATCCAATATTCTTCTTCAGATGCAAAAGAATGAAACGGAGCTACAAAAGCAGAAAGTTGAAAAGACTTTGGAGGATCTGAAAATGACACAGAAACAACTCATCCAATCAGAGAAGATGGCTTCGCTGGGCGAACTGACGGCAGGCATTGCCCATGAAATTCAAAACCCTTTGAATTTTGTCAATAATTTTTCGGATGTTAATACAGAATTGATTGATGAAGCCAGTCAGGAAATTGACAAAGGAAATATTTCCGTGGCAATGACAGTCCTGCGAGAGATAAAAGAGAATGAACAAAAAATAAATCATCATGGAAAACGTGCTGGTGATATTGTAAAAGGAATGCTGCAACACAGCCGGAGCAGCAGCGGTGTAAAAGAACCAACAGATATTAATGCATTAGCCGATGAATACCTGAGATTAGCTTACCATGGAATAAGAGCAAAGGATAAATCATTCAATACAACGATGAAAACGGATTTTGATGAAAGCATTGGCAACATCAATATCATTGCGCAGGATATTGGAAGGGTGATTTTGAATATAATTACCAATGCTTTTTATGTCGTTGATGAAAAAAAGAAATCCGGTATTGAAAATTATGAACCAACAGTTTCAGTAAGTACTAAAAAGATAAATGGCAAAATAGAAATAAAAGTAAGTGACAATGGCAATGGCATTACTCAAAAAGTATTGGATAAAATTTTTCAACCCTTCTTCACCACCAAACCCACTGGCCAGGGAACAGGTTTGGGTTTATCGCTGAGCTATGATATTGTAAAAGCACATGGCGGAGAGCTGAAAGCAAAAAACAATGAAGATGGCGGCGCAGAATTTGTAATTATTTTACCTATATAACCCTTAAATTCAACAAATGAAAATTTTAGTAGTTGATGATGAAAAAGATGTTCAAACCCTTTTTGAACAACGGTTCCGGAAAGAAATCAAGAGTGGAGAAATGTCTTTTGATTTTGCTTTCTCCGGAGAAGAAGCCCTCACTTACCTGAATCGGCATGAGCAGGAAGCTGTATTGATTTTATCCGACATAAATATGCCGGGCATGAGTGGCCTTGAACTACTCGGGCAAATCAAACAGAAATTTCTGAAACCACCACCGGTGGTGATGATGATTACCGCCTATGGCGATGCCGAAAACAATAAAATCGCCAAAGAATTGGGCGCCGATGATTTTTTAACCAAACCGGTTGATTTTACCTCATTAAAAGAAAAATTAAAAACTATTCACTGATGGCTAAAATACTTGTTGTAGATGATGAGGCAGATCTTGAAATGCTCATCAAGCAAAAATTCCGTCAGAAGATTCGGGAGCATCAATATGAGTTTGTATTTGCCATCAATGGCGTTAAAGCATTGGAGCAATTAGAACAGCACCTGGATGTAGATGTGGTACTGAGCGATATTAATATGCCCGAGATGGATGGGCTTACACTGCTTACAAAATTGAATGAACAAAACGGGTTATATAAATCTGTCATCGTTTCTGCGTACGGTGATATGGACAATATCCGTACGGCTATGAACCGTGGGGCTTTCGACTTCATTACCAAACCGGTAAATTTTGAGGACCTGGAGCTGACGATGGAAAAAACAATAAAACATGTTACCCAGCTACGGGAAACGTTAAAGGCCATCAAAGAAAACAACATCCTTAAAATGTATGTGGATGAAACAGTACTGAATTTTATGGGTGGCCGTGAATTTGAATCCTCTTTAATTGCCAATGAAACACTGGAAGCTTCGGTTGCTTTTTTCGACATATGCAGTTTTACTTCCATCAGCGAAAATGAATCACCGGACACCGTGGTAAAACTGCTGAATAACTACTTTGATGTGATGGTGAAAGAAATTATTGCACAGGGCGGCTATGTCGATAAATTTATCGGAGATGCTATCATGGCTGTTTTTCGTGGCGATTATCATTTGGACAGAGCCATTGACGCTTCTTTGGCTGTAAGAAAAAAAATAGATAGCCTGCCTTCAATACATGAACATGTAGCCTTTACTCCAAAAGTTTCAATAGGTGTAAACAGTGGCGAAATGATTTCTGGAAACATTGGATCAGCAAGTCTTCGCCGCCTGGATTATACAGTGATCGGTGATGCAGTAAATACCGCACAGCGGTTACAATCTGCTGCCAAAGAAAATCAAATCATTATTAGTGAAAGTTCTTATGAAAAGATCAAAGAATCCTTCCACTGTAATAAAGTTGGTGAAGTAATACTGAAAAACAAAACCAATCCGGTAATAATTTACGAGGTACTGGACTAGCATTAAAAAGGGGTAATTCCTGTTACGGAATTACCCCTGAATTTTAAAAACCTGATGCTTTTTTAATTAATAGCCTCAGGGATTTTTCTTTGGACATGTATTCATACCCACCAGTGTATAAAGTGGGCAAAAACTTACAACGCTGGTTAGTACAAAAACTCCACCCAGTATCACAAGGATCAATCCAAGTGTACC
>JBARSW010000175.1:0-3538 GCA_049644925.1 Chitinophagaceae bacterium
GATTACTTTCCGATACAGAACTTAGAAAAAATATAATCTAACTGATCTTCATTGGTAATTTCCCCAGTTATCTCGCCCAGGTAATATAAGCAATGGCGAATATCTAATGACAGTAAATCTCCGGGTAATTTATTATCCAAACCATTTTTAATTTCGCACAACGACTTCGCCACTTCCTTCAGTGCATGATAATGCCTTGCATTTGTTATTATCGTACTCTCAGTTTGTATCTGTCCTTTTAACATGGCATCCACCATTTTTTCTTTCAACACTTCTGTGTGAAGATGGTTTTTTGCAGCAATGAAAACAATTCCGGGTATCACATTAAACTTTTCCCTGGCAGCAGTTTCTCCTATTTCATCAATCTTATTGGCAACCAGTAAAAAAGTTAACCCTTGTTGCTCCATTTCAAGTTGGCGCATATTTAAATCGGCAATATCATCTCTTACATCAAACAGGTACAAAACAAGGTCTGCCTCTTTCATTTTTACTATACTTCTTGCCATACCCTCATTCTCAATAACATCAATGGAGTGCTGCCTTATTCCGGCGGTATCAATTAAGCGAAAAAGGATTCCATCAATATTTAGCACTTCTTCAATCGTATCTCTTGTTGTTCCGGGAATTTCGCTTACAATAGCCCTGTTTTCATTTAATAAACAATTCAGCAATGTAGACTTTCCTGCATTCGGTTTACCAATAATAGCTACACTAACCCCATTTTTAATCACATTCCCCAGTGAAAAAGAATTGACAAGCTGATTGGTTGATCGGGCAAGCTCAATGATCAATTCATAAAATTTCTTTCTATCTGCAAATTCAACTTCTTCTTGTGAAAAGTCCAGTTCCAATTCAATCAATGCTGAAAAAGTAATCAGTCTGTCCCTCAGGTCTTTTAAGTTCTCAGAAAAACCTCCACGGATAGTATGCAAAGCTGCTTTTTGAGAAGCTGCGGAATTTGATGCAATTAAATCTGCTACTGCTTCTGCCTGTGTAAGATCAAGTTTGCCATTCAGAAAAGCCCGTTGGGTAAACTCTCCTGGTTTTGCCAATCTAGCACCTTTTTTTATGCAGGCATCAATTACCTGATTCTGAATAAAAGGTGAACCATGGCAACTGATTTCCACTACATCTTCACCTGTATATGATTTTGGGCCACGGAAAACTGATAGTACTACTTCATCCAATAATATGTTGTCGCTTTTTATATATCCAACATGAAGAGTATGTGTTGGTTGTTGAAGAATATCTTTTGAAGGAAACAACTCGTTAATAATATTAATTGCTTTTGAACCACTAAGACGAATAACCCCGATGGCTCCAATTCCAGGTGGTGTAGCCAAAGCTATAATTGTATCATCCCATCCAGTTAGTTTATTCATATTCTGTCAAAATTAGGCAATGAAACAGCACGGTTTAAAAACAAAAAATCCTCTGCAGTATATCTGCAGAGGATTTTTATAAATTTTATTTTATTTATTCTCCCTGAACCTGGAATGTAATGGGCTGTTTCCGATAGGCTTTTACCTGGCGGCCATTCTGTACGGCAGGCGACCATTTTGGACCTTTTCTGATAACCCTCATTGCTTCTTCTTCCATTCCATAACCATGATTTGTAAGAGATTTCACATCACTGATATTTCCCTCTTTATCTACTACAAACTGTACAACTGTTGTATAAGTACCTTCAGGAGCTCCATTATCAGTAGCTACTTGTCCGTTACAATTCCTTTCCAGATACTGACGCCATTTGCTATCTCCACCAGGAAAACTAGCTTCAATTTCAACTTTATCAAATATCTTGTTCTCATCAGGGTCTTCCTTTTTCTCTTCTACAATTTGCTTTCCCTGATCGATTACCTGAACCGGCATTGCAATACCTTCATCTTTTACACCTTCCTGATTTACCACATCAATTTTAGCTTCTTTCAGCTCTGTTTGTGGTGGTGGTGGCTTCTCTACTTCCTCATCCTTTTTAATTACTGGAGGAGTAAACTGTTTCATTTCCACTTTTGGTGGTTCCTGTTTTGGAGGAGGTGGTGGTGGAGGTACTACAGGCGGGGGTTTTTTCTCCTCCTGCTTAACATCCTGGATTGTCATTTCATTAATTTTCACTTTCTTATTATCCTTTTCCTTCATTGCGCTGGATAAAATGGAACCCAGTAAAGCCAGAAGAGCAACTGAAGCGGTAATAATAAGTGCACGGAGAATCCTGCGATTATAGGTTTTCCTTAAATCATAAGCGCCATAGTCTTTATTCCTGCCTTCAAAAACAAGATCAAGAACGTCGGCTGATAGTATTTTGTTTGCTTCCATTACTTAGCGTTTTAAATTAGATGCTTTTGAAAAAAAATTCCATAAACATCAACTACTTATTTTATACCACGCATCTCTTCAGTCTTTTTGATGAGAGCATCTTCGTCAGGTAGGATTTTAACCATTGCATATCTTTTTACCTGGCAAATGGTCATTTCATCCAGAATGTCAACCGTGTTTCTATAGGTAGCTGTAACATCGGGCTTAATAACAACTACAAAATCTACGTCTTGACAGGCATTTTCCCAATTTGGATTTTCTTGCTTTTTGGCTGCTTGCCTTTCAGGGTCACAAATCTCATTATTGTGCTGGTGCCTGCTTATAACATCCTTCTTTTTTGCAATAATAATATCCCTGACTCCTTTAAAAGTAGTTTGCTTGAAGTTGTTTTTATCTGCAGTTACTTCCAGCTGTCCTTCATAATAATAAACCTGATCTCCCTTGGCGAGCATAATTGTAAGAACAGACGACTGCTTTACTTCAGTTTTCTGCTTTTCGTCATTAACGTCCTTAGGCATATTCAGGTCAAGAGTGGTAGGCGTAGTCATTGTTGCTGTGAATACAAAAAAAGTAATCAACAAAAAACCCAGATCCACCATTGGAGTCATATCCACACGGGTTGAAAGTTTTTTGGCTTTTTTCACACCACGGCCTTTTTTGTGACCACCATCGCCACCACCGCTATCAATACTTGCCATACTATTGGTTTTTTAGATTAATTATTCAGTTTTTTTAAATAGATAGTCCTGTGCTTTGTAAAGGTCAGTACCCACTGGTATTTCATCTAAAGCCGTTACCAGGTTATACTTAAACTCATCATTCTTTTTCAAAGCAGAAATTACAGCCTCGAAAGTCGGATACTTAGATTTTCCATCGCCTTTAATAAGGTAGTTCAGTTTTTCTCCCGCAAAAGCGGCCTTTGCTTCCCGAATCCACCATTCGAGTTGATTGTTAGTTGTATCCAAAACGGGAATACCCGGTTGCTTTAATTTAAATTGATCCTTAGCACTTGTACCTAATAACTGTTTTAGCCCGGCAAAAGGAACACCAACCAAAGGTGTCTGCCTGAAATAGGCAAGTTCAGCAGCGGTTAATCCAAGATTCTGACTAGTATTGATCCCATTAATTATTACATCAAACTTGGCTTTATCTTTTTCTGATAAAACTGTAAAATAAACCTTGTTAGTGGAATCAATAGAAATCATAACGGCATTATTCTCAG
>JBARSW010000176.1:0-14042 GCA_049644925.1 Chitinophagaceae bacterium
ATTATTGAGTCCATCCATCCTTTCATCAAAAGTATATTTTACCATAAAAGATGAATTGGGATCACCAAAGAATCCTGTTTCTTTAAACTCACCTTTATTAAATGCAGCAGTAGAAAATTCATTGATAAAGGAATTAAAGCCTTCATCCATCCAGGCATATTTTCTTTCGTTGCTTCCTACAATCATCGGAAACCAGGTATGGCCAAATTCATGATCTGTTACTCCAAATAAACCGGAACCGGCATCGTTGTAACGGCAAAAAACGATTCCCGGATATTCCATACCGGCAACAATACCCGCTACATTGGTAGCAGCAGGATAGGGATATTCGTACCACTTGCTGGAATAATGCTCAATAGAACCTTTTACCATTTCCGTAGAACGCTGCCATCCGTTTTTGGTAATACTTTCAACAGGGTACACACTGATGGCCATACTTTTTTTACCACTGGGCAAATTTATTTTTGCGGCATCCTGTACAAATGCTTTTGATGCTGCCCATGCTACATCACGGGAATTGGTAATTTTAAATTTCCAGGTGCAGGTGGATTGTTTAGGTCTTGAGTTTGGATCTTTCACTTCTTTATCACTGCGGATGATAACGGTTTTATCACTTGCCTTTGCAGCGTCCCATCTTTTTACCTGCTCGGCAGTATAGCAATCCTGCGGGTTTTGTAATTCGCCGGAACCGGCAACGATCAGCTCTGCCGGTGCTGTTATATTAAAATCTATATCACCATATTCCAGGTAAAACTCTCCGGCACCCAGGTAAGGTAAAGTGTTCCATCCCTGTATATCATCATACACCGCCATGCGGGGAAACCACTGTGCTACTTCATACACTATTCCGTTTTTGGTTGTCAGCCGTCCCATGCGGTCGGTGCCATATTCCGGAATGATAAATTCAAATTGAAGAGATAATTTAATTTTTCCTCCGGCAGCTTTTAGTGCATCGGGCAGCCATACCTGCATCCGGGTATCTGAAATAATAAATTTTGGAGTAAATGTTTTGCCATCGTATTCTGCCGAAACAGATTTGATAACATCGCCATCAGTGAAGCCGGAATTGGCCCATCTGCCACCGGTTTGGGTGGTAGTAGCAGAAGCACGGGAATCTTTTTTGTAAATGTTCTGGTCCAGCTGCAGCCAGAGGAATTTCAGATTATCCGGACTGTTATTGGTATAAAAAATTTCAACGGCTCCGCTTACGCCATGATTGTCGGTATTGAGGGTACAATTGATTTTATAATCTGCCCGGTTTTGCCAGTACTTTGGACCAGGTTCGCCGCTGGCACTCCGGTAGTCATTTCCGGGGTAAGGATAAAATTGGGGATTAAAAGCTTCTCTGTGGTCATAGTTTGATTGTGCAAAAAAACTAAGGGAGATAAAAAAACACAGAATTCCCAGCAATGATTTCTTCATATAACAATTTTGTTTAGAGCTGAAAGATAGGGCAAATGGCTGCAAACCCACTACCGTTAAAAAGGTATTTGCAATACTTTATATAAAAAAAAGGATTACAAAGGATATGCAGGACAGACGCATTACAAAATCTGGTTAATAAAGAACACGGATGATTGGACGAGGAGCACAGATTTTTGTTCTGCTTCGCAGAATAATTTGGATACTTTCAACTATTATGAATTATGCGAATCAGAATAATCAGTGTTCATTCAATTTGATAACAGGTTATTTGAAAAGCTTTACAGTTTAGAAAAAAATCCAGAAAATCTCTCTAATCCGGTCATCCGTGTGCTTGTATTTCTTTTTTATTGCGTCTGCCCTGTATATATCACAAGTACATGGCCTAAAGTTATAAGTTGGTTATAGCTTTGTGTTCTTATCGCCTTTGTGGGAAATATTTTCTTAAAAAAGAGATTCTGCTACCGCTACACTTTCGGGTTTGCCTACATCTACCAGTTTGTCGCCGGAATGATCGTATCCCATGATGAGATGGTTGGCAGCTAATTTCAGGTAAACATCTATCAAAGAAAATTTTCCTTCAAACCCATTTTCTTCCATGAACCTGAAAATATCATATTCAAATACAACAACACAGCTATACGCTTTCTCCCGGAGATTGTTTTTGGGAATAGACATTCTTTCTTCGCCTGTTTTTTTATTTTTCCAGCCGCAAAGCCTGTTGTTTTCATCAAATAAAAGATAACGGGAGGTTTGACGATCCGTTACACCAAAAGAAATTAAAGCATTGTTTTCTTTATGGAAAGTAATGAGCTTACTGATGTCGAGGTCAGTGAGTATATCCACATTGCAGGTAATAAAACGTTCGCCAGGATTGAATAAATCTTTTGCTTTTAAAAGGCCACCACCGGTTTCCAGTACTTCATCCCTTTCATCGCTTACTAATATATTGCTGCCCCATCCATCGTTTTCTACAATGGCCATTTCTATCTGCTCTGCAAAATGATGAACATTTACAATTACATCTTTAATACCATTTTGTTGCAGGTATTCAACGTTTCGTTGCAGCAGGGATTTCCCCTTTACCAAAGCAAGTGCCTTCGGATGTTTATCCGTCCAGGGTTTAAAACGGGTCCCGAGTCCGGCACTAAATATCATGGATTGCAAGCCCCCAGACCCTAAAGGGGAGTTCTTATCGTTACTTATCATCATTATTTTTTTCCGGGGGCGGGTTTTGCCATTTTTTTTCTTCTTGCACAATATGTTTCAATTCAATCTTCACTTTAAATTTATTTTTCAAATGCCTGGCCAGGGCATCGGCTGCATACACACTTCGGTGCTGACCACCAGTGCAACCAAAACTTATCATCAGGCTTTCAAAATCTCTTTTGATATATTCTTCCACGGTAATGTCAACTATGTCGAACACACTATTCAGAAATTCGGGCATCTTTGTTTGCTGTTCTAAAAAATCTATTACCTCTTTATCACGGCCGGTTTGTGTTTTCATACTTTCTATCCGGCCCGGATTTAAAATACCCCGGCAATCAAAAACAAATCCACCACCATTGCCACTGTTGTCCTGTGGAATTTCTTTCCGGTAGGAAAAACTGTGAATTTTTACCAGTAAGGGTGTTTTTTCTGTGGCCTGTGTGGGTGTATACTGCTGAATTATTTCATCTGCCACACACATATCCAGCACTTTCCTGAATTCGGGAACTGAAATACCGAGACTTTGATTTTGAAAAAAATCTTTGAGATTTCTTAAAGCCAGTGGAATACTGGTAAGAAATTGTGCTTTGCGTTCAAACAAACCACGGAAGCCATATGCACCTAATACCTGTAGCAATCTTATTAATACATAACCATGATACTGGCTACGGAAAATATTTTTGTCAATAGGTTGGCCAATAATATTCTCAAAAGAGTTCATATAGGCTTCCAGCAAATTGTATTTCCATTCTTCCGGAAGATTGGCCCTTGCCTGCCAGAGCATGGAGGCAACATCATATTGTGGGGCACCTTTCATGCCTCCCTGGTAATCGATAAAGTGAACGGCCCCGTCATTGGTTACCATAATGTTCCGGCTCTGAAAATCCCGGAACATAAAATATTTATATTCAGTATGAGTAAGATAATTGCTCAATGCCTCAAAATCATCAATCAGTTTTTGTTTGTCATATGGTTTGCGTAAGGCATCCAGAAAATAATATTTGAAATATAACAGGTCTGCCATGATAGCCTGTTTGCCAAATTCTGCATTGGTAAGACAATTATTGTAGTCTAACCCTTCATCACCTTTTACCTGCAACCAGGCTAATGTGTCAAGGCTTTGTTTGAAAAGATCATACACTTCCCGTGTAAATCCTTTTGCTTCCAGGTGGTTGAGTAAAGAAATATCCCCAAAATCTTCCTGCAGGTAAAAAAGAAAATCATCACTAATGGCAAGAATTTCAGGGATGGCCAGTTGTTTTTCTTTAAAGTGTTGGGAGAAATAAAAGAAAGTTTCATTCTCTTTAATATTGGCCCCATAAGTTCCAATAACAGAGTTCTCTTTTCCAAAAAGTCTGAAATAACGTCTTTCACTTCCACTCTGTGGTAAAAGATCAATACTCAGGGCATCTGTTCCCTTCCATTTTTTATAAAGTGCCGCTATTGAATCAACCAGGTGTTGCATACGGCAAATGTAGTTAACCGACTGCAATCCTGTATAGTGATGAGCCTAATAATCAGGGCAGAAGCATTAAAACAAGCCTGAAATGAAAAAATTGGAACCTGCCTTTGCCGGCAGGCAGGCACGGATGACACGGGTAGAACGGACTTGCCTACCGGCAGGCAGGTAAATACGGATTTTTTTATTCTGCGAGGCAGAATAAATCTGTGTTTATCTCTTTTTATTTATCCCTTATTCAATTAGGAATTCATATAAAATCAAAATCCGTTAGAATCTGCTTAAACGGTGTCATCCGTGTTCCTGTATGCTCAAATTTTAATGCGTTTGACCTGGCATATTAACATTTTCCGGTAATAATTTTATTCAGATACCTGTTGAACTTACGACCGGTTGGGCATTGGTTTTTTCAGCTAAATTTGCTTTTACAGATAATTTATGAATTACAAACCCGCCAGTAAAGTACGTATTGTAACTGCCGCCAGTCTTTTTGACGGACATGATGCTGCCATTAATATAATGCGGCGCATCATGCAAAGCAAAGGGGCAGAGATCATTCATTTAGGACATAATCGTTCGGTGAAAGAAATTGTAGAAACGGCCATTGAAGAAGATGTGCAGGGCATTGCCATTACCAGTTACCAGGGAGGCCATGTGGAGTTTTTTAAATACATGAAAGACCTGTTGGAGGAAAATGGCTGTGGTCATATAAAAATTTTCGGCGGTGGTGGTGGTACCATTTTGCCAGAAGAAATGGAGGAACTACACAAATACGGTATCACCAGAATATATAGCCCGGATGATGGAAGGAAAATGGGGTTGGAAGGAATGATTGAAGATGTGATAAAGAATGCGGCACCAGCACCACCCGCAGGGGGGATTTTAGAACCCCAATGGAATGGAAAAATTCCTTTAGACGAAGTGAAAGACGTTCGTAAAATAGCAAGGGCAATTAGTATTGCTGAAGAAGGAGGCGATTACTCTCGTCAACTTGAAGAACTTATTAAACTTTCAGAAACCAGAACTCCCCTTGTTGGTTCCCAAGCAGAGCGAAGGGAAGGAACGAAGTTCGGGGGGGGCGGAATTCCTGTCCTCGGAATTACCGGTACAGGCGGAGCAGGTAAGAGTAGTGTGACGGATGAAATCGTTAGAAGGTTTCTGAACAACTTCACGGATAAAACAATTGCGGTTATTTCTGTTGATCCATCAAAGAAAAAATCTGGAGGGGCATTACTGGGCGACAGGATAAGAATGAATGCCATTAATCATCCAAGGGCTTACATGAGAAGCATGGCAACCCGGGATGATAATACAGCTTTAAGTTCTCATGTAAAGGAGGCCATTGATATTTGTAAAGCAGCCAGTTTTGATTTTATCATTTTAGAAAGTGCCGGTGTTGGTCAGAGTGATGCTTCCATTCTTGATTACTGCGATATTAGTATGTATGTGATGACCCCCGAATATGGTGCAGCCTCACAATTAGAAAAAATAAACATGCTTGACTATGCAGACATTGTTTGCATGAATAAATTTGATAAAGCCGGTGCATTGGATGCCATTGCCGATGTAAGGAAACAGTATAAGAGGAATCATAACTTATGGACAGCAAAAGAGGAAGAGCTTCCTGTCGTTGGCACTATGGCCAGTAAGTTTAATGATGAAGGGGTAAATCATTTGTTTGAATTGTTGTTGAAAAAAATTGCTGCCAAAACAAAAACTGAATTTGGCGACTATCATTTCGCAGAGACAGCCTCCGTATCGCAGGCTATAATTCCGGCTAACCGTGTGAGGTATCTTTCTGAAATCGCTGAAAATAACAGAAACTATGATCAACTGGTAAATGATCAGGCGGCTATAGCAACGAAATTGTATCAACTGCATGGAGCATTAAAGACACTTCAAAATACAGAATCTAAAGTCTCCCGTTTAAGTGGAGATTTAGAGGGGGCCATACAACAGCAAATCGATTTCTACACAGATCAGCTAACCCCTGTTGCCAGGAAACTTATCACTAACTGGCCCAATAAATTGGCTGAATACCAGAAAGATTTTTATGAGTTTACTGTCAGGGATAAAGTGATTAAGCAATCCATGACATCGAAGAGTTTAAGTGGTACCCGGATACCGAAAGTTGTTTTGCCAAAATATAAAGACTGGGGCGATTTATTAAAATGGCAGGGTCAGGAGAATGTGCCGGGTCATTTTCCTTTTACCTCCGGTGTTTTTCCCCTGAAAAGGGAAGGGGAAGACCCGACAAGAATGTTTGCCGGCGAAGGCGGACCGGAAAGAACAAATAAGAGATTCCATTATGTTAGTGTGGATCAGCCAGCCAAACGATTATCAACTGCATTTGACAGTGTTACACTATACGGGGAGGACCCCGACCATCGACCGGATATTTTTGGAAAGATCGGAAACAGTGGTGTGAGTATTGCCACCGTGGATGACGCAAAAAAACTGTACAGTGGTTTTGATTTATGCAATCCTAAAACTTCTGTTTCCATGACCATCAACGGTCCGGCGCCGATGATGCTTGCTTTCTTTATGAATACAGCTATTGATCAGCAATGTGAGAAATGGCTGGAGGTGAATGGTGAATGGTTAATGGTTAACGAAGTTTTAAAGAAAAAATATCCTGATGGACAGATACCTGCCTATAATAATCCATCCTTTCCAGGTGAACTGCCAGAAGGTAATTCTGGATTAGGATTAAAATTACTGGGCTTAAGCGGAGAAGAAGTTTTGCCAAAGGAAATATATGAGGAGTGTAAAAAAAATGCATTACAACAAGTAAGAGGAACAGTGCAGGCAGATATTTTAAAAGAAGACCAGGCACAAAACACCTGTATTTTCTCCACCGAGTTTGCTTTGAAACTGATGGGTGATGTACAGGAATATTTTATTCAGCAAAAGGTTCGGAATTTTTACAGTGTAAGTATTAGCGGTTATCATATTGCGGAAGCTGGCGCCAATCCTATTACCCAACTTGCTTTTACACTGGCCAACGGTTTTACGTATGTTGAGTATTACCTGAGCCGTGGAATGAATATTGATGATTTTGCTCCTAACCTTTCTTTCTTTTTCAGTAATGGTATGGATCCGGAATATAGTGTAATTGGCCGTGTTGCCAGGCGTATCTGGGCTAAGGCGATGAAGTATAAATACAAAGCCAACAAACGTAGCCAGATGATGAAGTATCATATTCAGACATCCGGTAGAAGTTTACATGCACAGGAAATTGACTTTAATGATATCAGAACTACTTTGCAGGCATTATATGCCATCTATGATAACTGTAATTCCCTTCACACCAATGCTTATGATGAAGCAATAACTACACCAACGGAAGAAAGTGTTCGCCGGGCTATGGCCATCCAACTGATCATCAACCGTGAGTTAGGAACAGCCAACACCGAAAATTTCATCCAGGGCTCTTTTGCTATTGAAGAATTAACTGAATTAGTAGAGGCAGCAGTACTGGCGGAGTTTGACCGTATCACAGAACGAGGTGGAGTGCTCGGGGCGATGGAAAGAATGTACCAGCGGAATAAAATTCAGGAAGAGAGTTTATTTTATGAACATCAGAAACATTCCGGTGAATTGCCCCTGATTGGTGTAAATACTTTTTTGAATAAAAAGGGAAGTCCAACCATTTTACCTACTGAAGTAATCCGCAGTACATCCAACGAAAAAGAACAACAGATAGAAAACCTGGAAGCTTTCCGGGCAAGGAATGAAGGAAAAACTGAAGCAATGCTGGAACGTTTAAAATCAGTAGCCGTTAATAACGGAAATCTTTTTGCCGAACTGATGGAGACGGTAAAATATTGCTCTCTTGGCCAGATCACCCATGCCTTATATGAAGTGGGTGGGCAGTACAGACGAAATATGTAAAGCAAACAACGTTTATTCAAAGGCTGTTTGTTATTGGGAAATGATAATTTTTAAACAGTATTAATCAGCATCAGACACTTTTTTACCTGTCTGATCAATGTAGATAAATTTTCCTCCACTCATCACCTTTGCATTGCCATTTTCAAATGCACCTGCGTAGCCATATTTGAAAGGGATTACAACTTTGCCTTTTATATCAATATATCCCCACAGGTTATTTTTATTTACAGCTGCCAGGTCCTCAGAAAATCCTGCCGCATTTTCATAAACAAGGGGAATTGCTAATTTGCCACTTGTATCTAAAAATCCATAATTATTTCCATCACTTACAACGGCCATGCTTGAGTGAAAAGACATTGCTTCGGCGTACTTCGCAGGCACATGAACCTTACCGGTACTATCGATAAATCCCCATTTGCCATTTTCTTTTACGGCCGCAAATCCTTCTGAGAAAGTCATTGCTTCATCATAGATCAGGGGTACCACCAATTTGCCCTCTTTGTTAACATATCCATGTTTATCATTTTTGCCCACAAGGGATAAGCCGCAGGTACATTCATCCACATGGTCGTATTGTTTGGTCCAGGCTTGCCCGTATCCAGACATATAAAGCAATATTGCTCCGAATAATAGACTATATTTCATTGAAGAGGTGTTTATATAATTAAAATGTATTTGCACTATGTAAGCTACAATAGTGTAGCTGAAATTAGCATGACTTGAGGCAGGAGAAAATATGATTTTTATTAACAGGGGTATTAGTAGTGAAAATCAAGCACGGTTGTAACCCTGTAAACTTTATGGGGTTGTATGGAGACTCCTATTTTTTTATAAGAGGAGAGGCAGATTTTTCGGTGTCCAAGTGATGAAATGCCTTCATCTATCAGAAGTGACATGATTATATCCAGGGGCTTATTATTGCCATAATCACAACATTCTCCATTGTAATACCATTTCTTCCGGCATTCCTCATTGCTTCGGTCATGACCAACATATCCTTGCAAACCCGAATTAACAGCATGGCAAAATGCTCCTGCATAACAAAGTGAATCAGGGTATAGGAGATTTTGTGGTTTTAAGGTTAACATCTCATTTAATAGTGATTTATAGTAACCAGTATGAGAAGCCGGATATTTTGTAACAACAGTATTGGCAAAAAGTGCCGGATTTGTCCTGGCAAGATTCAGGATATAAATCACTTCCTTTTCAGTAGTAGTCATATATTTTACATCACTGGCCGTGTTGCATTTCAGGTATTTGGGATCACTCCAGGCCGGAGAAAACATATCCAGAGGGGATGGTGTTATACCCGGATATTTTACTTTCCCCTGTATAAACGAGACGAGTAATAAAAAGGCAAAAGGAAATGTTAATGGTGGAAGTAATTTCATTTTGAAGTGTTACATCTCAATACGCCGGGTTTCTTTTTTTATTATTAACCGGCAATTAAAAAAATGTGAAAGAAGTCAAGGAGGATTAATCAAACTGATATTGGTTCGAAAGGGGATGAAATACATAACGGTTGATTAATTTTTTGTATTCGAGGTATTTCCCGTGGCCAGATTTTTTCAGTTAACTTCGCTTCTTTATTAAAAATACCCGATTTGCGTTTTACCGAATTTGATTTTCACCCCAATGTCCTGGAAGGAATTGAAGCATCTAATTATGAAACCGCTACACCTGTACAGGAAAAGGTAATTCCCCCGATAATGGCTGGCAGAGATGTGATAGCTTCTGCACAAACCGGAACAGGAAAAACAGCTGCATTTTTATTACCGGTGATGAACAAGTTGCTGACTAACCATGTGGATGGAAAAGTAGGGGCATTAATAATTGTACCTACCCGGGAACTGGCAATCCAGATTGCTCAGCACATTGAAGGACTTTCCTATTTTACTCACCTTAGTTCAATAGCAATATATGGCGGAAATGATGCGCAGAATTTTGTAGCTGAAAAAAAAGCATTACAGATGGGTGCAGATATTATTGTTTGTACCCCGGGTCGCATGATTGCCCACCTGAATATGGGTTATGTTAATATGAAAGGTCTGCAGTTCCTGGTACTTGATGAAGCTGACCGCATGTTGGATATGGGCTTCCAGGATGATATCAATAAAATAATTAAAACACTTGCTGAGCATCGGCAAACCTTGCTTTTTTCTGCTACCATGCCGGATAAGATCCGCCAGTTGGCGAGGCGAATTCTTAAAAATCCGGCTGAAATAAATATTGCTATCTCAAAACCACCGGAGAAAATTGTGCAAAAAGCTTTTGTGGTTTATGAACCGCAAAAACTCCCTTTAGTAAAAATATTATTGAAGCAAACTACTTATAAAAATGCATTGGTTTTTTGCAGCCGTAAACAAACGGTAAAACAACTGACCAGGGAATTAAAACAAAGCGGTCTTAATATTGATGAAATTCACAGCGACCTGGAACAGGCGAAACGGGAAGATGTCTTGAGCAAATTTACCAGTGGCCGTATACCTATTTTAGTTGCTACTGATATATTAAGCCGTGGTATTGATATAGATACAATTGATGTGGTTATTAATTACGATGTACCGGGAGATGGGGAGGATTATGTTCACCGCATTGGAAGAACCGCCCGGGCAGAAGCAGACGGCGCCGCTTTTACATTGATTTGTGAAAAAGAGCAGAGCAAATTTGCCGCTATAGAAAAATTATTGGAAAAAGAAGTTGAAAAAGTGCCGGTGCCAGAAGAATTGGGACCCGTTCCAACATATCATCCGCGGATTCGTTCCGGAAGCAGAAGCCCTCATCAAAAATTTTCCCGGAGTACAACAGACAGGCGAAAAAAATAATTTACTTAAATTAGAGGATGGTTTTAAAAACAATTGTCAACAAAGGCAGGGTTCTGTGCGGACTCGTTTTGCTTTTTACATGTTTTGGCTTTGCCAGCCTTACTGCAGTCGCACAAGAATCTACCAAGCCCCAGCAGTATATTAAGGATGGCCAAAATGGTACTGACACAACTTTGTCAGTAAAAGACACTATTGTTGAGGAGGAACCAATAAAGGATTCAGCTGTTCTTGCATATGAAAACTATGTGGCCAAAGGGAGGTTTGCAAAAGCAAACCGTCTCTATTTTGAAATGATTGATTCCATGGCAAAAGTAATACTGGAATATCCAATTCGGGATTCAGCCGGCCTGCCATATGCTACGGATTGGGTGGGTACTCCGAATATGGGTTTACGCCGTCCAAATTATGTTATCATTCATCATACGGCAACCAGTAATTGCAATGCTGCGTTGCAGGAATTTACTACTCCTGGTGGAAGAGAAGCCAGTGCTCATTATGTTATTTCAAAAGATGGCACAGTATATCATATGCTGAATGATTTACTTCGTTCACATCATGCAGGAGAAAGTAAATGGGGGAATACTACAGACTTAAATTCCAGCAGCATTGGCATTGAGCTGGATAATAACGGTTACCAACCATTTACCGAAGCACAGATCAACAGCTTAATGATTTTACTTGGCCGATTGAAAACTACCTATAAAATACCAGATGCTAATTTTATTGGCCATGGTGATATTGCACCTGCCAGGAAAATGGACCCTAACTGGCGGTTTCCCTGGCGAGAGCTAAGTGAAAAAGGTTTTGGACTTTGGTGGGGTGACACGACAAATGTTAAAGTGCCAGACAACTTTGATTACCTGATGGGACTCAGAATAATTGGGTATGATATTTCTGCACCTGCTTCTGCTGTAGCGGCCTTTAAAAGGCATTTTATGAAAGAATCTTCGGGTACGATGAATGCAGCGGTACGAAAAATAATTTATGTGTTGTACAGGAAATTTGAGTAACAGCTCCTGATAAAAACATTGCCAAATCCTTTTTAAATGAAAAAACGTTTTATTGTTTTCTGTTTACTTGCATCCGTAATAATTATAAACAGTTGCTCTCAAAGCAAGTATACCTCTTCAAACAAAACCTATAAAAAGCAGGTAAAAGAATTTTCAAAAATACTAAGGGAATACCCCGTTAAGGATTCAGCAGGTGTTAACTATGCAAATGAGTGGGTGGGCACTACCAATCTTTCCATGCGCCGTCCTAATTTCGTTATCATTCATCATACGGCACAAAACAGTTGTGAGCAAACATTGAAAACCTTTACCCAAACAAAAAACCCGGTAAGTTCTCATTATGTAATTTGTAAGGATGGTACCGTGCATCATATGCTGAATGATTTGCTCCGTGGCCATCATGCCGGTGTAAGCAAATGGGGGAAAAATACAGATCTGAATTCTTCAAGTATAGGTATCGAAATTGATAATAATGGATATGAAACTTTCAGTGAAGAACAGGTTAATTCACTTCTACTATTATTAGAAAGGATAAAAAAGGCATATACAATTCCCGCAGCAAATTTCATTGGTCATTCAGACATTGCGCCGGGACGTAAAGTAGATCCTAACCGGAATTTTCCCTGGCAGAAACTGGCTCAACAAGGTTTTGGTCTCTGGTATGATACTGCAAATGTGGTGGTTCCGGCAGATTTTAACGGCATTCAGGCATTGCGCCTCATTGGCTATGATACAAAGAACGAAGGCAATGCCATACAATCTTTTAAAATACATTTTGTGCAAAAGGATACAACCAGGGTGATTAATGAAAATGATAAAAAGATACTGTTTGATCTTGCAAGAAAATATCAATAAAAAATCCCGGTCATACGGCCGGGATTCTCCTCTTCGTCAGAAAACGTCATTCAATTCTTTTTCCGGTTATTGTATAATGTATCTCATTTGTTTGGCCACCAAAATGATTTTTTCCTATGGCTCTTCCGGTAAAACTGTTACCCTGAATATTGTCGATATAGTATATCATTGAACCTAAGGCTTTGGGATTATCAGCACCCGGAGGTGTAATAACAATAGTATTTCCTTCCTTGGTTATTTTACAACCCATATATTTCCAGCTTTCAACATCAATTTCTGACAGGGGTACTTCTTTTCCTATCATAGATTTTTCTGCTTCTTTTTGTCCCGCATCCAATTCTCCTCTATCAGCGCCATAAATTTTTTCACCCATATCTTTAAAAGTTCCCAATGAAGCATCGAGTTTGGCGGAAGTAACTGTTCCGGTGATTTTCCATTTACCGGTAAATTCCACCGCTTCAATGACTACCCAGGCGCAGGTCTTGGTATCACTACGGCTAACTTTAGCAGTTACCTTGGTGTCAGGTTTCATTGTCAGGCTCCAGGTAGCGTCACCAGGAGCAGATAAAGTTTGTGATGGCTTTCCCCCGATGGAATAATTGTTTCCAACAATATCAAGTGTAAGTGTTGTGGAGCTGCCATTGATGGCAGTTATCGCTGCTTTTATTTTAAACTCTTCGGGTCCACCGGTATAGGTAAGGTTAATGCTGGTCATTCCCTGCATATTTTCCCTGGTTAATATTGGTAAACCCTGTTTAACTCTCAAATCATTTATCACTTTCAAAACTGCATTATCAACCCTTAGCATTCCGGTTCCCATACCTGCAGGAATAGGAGTACTCATATTTCTTCCATCAATAACATTATCAGCAGTGGATTGCAGTATGTTTTTTATTTCCTGTGCAGTAAGATCAGGATTAAGTGATTGCAGCAATGCAACGGTTCCGGCTACCTGCGGAGCGGCAAGGCTGGTTCCGCTGGCAGTAATTGGTTTTCCATTTTTATCCATGCCCAGTATCATATCATCAGCCGGGGCAGAGATACTCACTTCTGCATTGGGTGTTGCATAATTTGAATAGGAAGATTTTTTACCATCCTTATCTAAAGATCCAACGGTTAAAAGGTTTCCAACTTTCTGTCCTTTATTGGCACCATTGGTACCTGTAAGGGGTTTATTTGAATTTCCTGCCGAACCTACTATTACAACTTTAGGATATTTTTCCTGAATTTTTTTATAGAATTTTTCATACAGTCTTGTTTCAAAACTGTGGTCTTCATCATAACTCTTTGGTCCGTACGAACAATTAATTACGGTGGCGCCATTTTTAATCTGGTCCAGCATTGCTTTTAAAGTTGTATGAACAT
>JBARSW010000177.1:0-2178 GCA_049644925.1 Chitinophagaceae bacterium
AAGCAGAAGGATGGGCAAATAAAATGTTCTTCTTCCCGGATAGTACAATTGCAGTTGAAGATTTGGAAGCAAACATTAAAGATTATATACCCGGGTATAAGAAAATGAATACGACTACAGATTCAAAGGATTCCTTATTGACAATTAAATCAGCTATCAAAATTCTTGAGCGGCTTCAAACTATTATCAATCAAACATATCTTAATTATCCCACACCAATTTCTGATTTTTTTAAATCAGGTAATTTTAATTCTATTTGGAGTAATATTGGATTGAAAGATTACCAGGCAGATCGACTAATAAAGAGATTTGAATTTGCAGCATTGCTTGATTCTTTATTGTTTCCGTTTAATATCAATGTCAGATATATTAACATAACCGGCAAATGAAATTTATGAACAGAAATTTTCTATTGGGTTTGTTATTGGTTACGGCCAACGCATTCTCTCAAAATTCAAATATGAATGACTGGCGCCTTGCTATCCAGACATGGACCTTTCATAAATATTCTTTCATGGAATCAATAGATAAAGCAGATAGTCTCGGTGTAAGGCAACTTGAAGTATATCCCGGTCAGAAAATTGGTGGTGAAATGCCCGGTGTCTTTAGTTATTCATTAGACAAAGATGCGAGAGACAAATTGAAGCAATATTTACAGTACAAAAAAATCAAGGTAGCGGCACTTGGTGTGATTGATAAAGAATATTACAATAAAAATAACCTGGAAAAATTCTTTGAGTTTGCAAAGTACATGGGTATTCCCTTCATAACTGCGGAACCTGAATGGAATGACCTTGATGAATTCAACCGGCTGGCCGCAAAGTATAAAGTGAAAGTGGCTTTGCATTGTCACCCAAAGCCTTCCAGTCATTATTGGCATCCTGATTCAACAGTGAAGGCGATGAAAGGCAGAAAAAATATTGGCGCCTGGCCAGACATTGGTCACTGGGCGAGGAACGGCGTGAATATCCTTGATGCGATGAAAAAAGTGAAAGGAAAAATATGGGGGCTTCATTTGAAAGATGTGGCGGCGTTTGGCAATTTACAAACGGAAGATGTACTTTTTGGTAAAGGCATATGCGATATTCCTGCTGTATTGATAGAATTGAATCGTCAGCGATTCAAAGGTGTTATTGTTATGGAATATGAAGTAAACGAAAACAATAACATGGGGGATATGAAAATGAATAAGGTTTTTTATGACACTATTGTCAAAAAGCTTTTCTATTCAAATTAAGTAAAACATTCCGGTTATGTCATCCAGAAGAAAATTTTTAAAACAGCTTGGGGCTGCATCATTAATTGCTCCGCTTTCATCCTACGCAACTATCGGTGAAGAAGAAATGGAGAAGCATATCATACCTAATCAAAGAAAGCTGAATACTTTCGATGATATTAATGTGGCGTTAATCGGTTTTGGTATAATGGGTATCCGCAATGCCAGAACGATTTTAAAGGTGCCGGGTATTAAACTTGTTGCGGTTTGCGATTTATATAAAGGCAGGTTAGCCAGGGCAAAGGAATTATACGGACAAACATTATTCACCACACAGCATTATGAAGATGTATTAAGTCGCACTGATGTAGATGCCGTGATAATATGCACCAGTGACCAGTGGCATGATAAGATTTCAATTGATGCCATGCGAAAGAGAAAGGCAGTGTATTGTGAGAAGCCGATGGTGCATCAGCTTAACCAGGGTTGGGAAGTGATAAATGTACAAAAGCAAACAGGTGTAGTGTTACAGGTAGGAAGCCAGCGGGTTAGTAGTATTGCTTATGCTGAAGCAAAAAGATTTTATAAAGCCGGGGAAATTGGTCAGTTGAATTGTATTGAAGCCTCTTTCGACCGGCATACTGCGCTTGGTGCCTGGCAATATACTATGCCTATAGATGCAGGCACGGAAACTATTGCCTGGAAAAAATACCTGAAAGCAAATCCCGCAACTCCTTTTGATGCGAAACGTTTTTTCTGGTGGCGTAATTATAAAGAGTATGGAACCGGAGTAGCCGGTGATTTATTTGTTCACTTGCTATCAGGTATTCATTTCTTAACTGATTCCAAAGGACCTTCAACCATTTTTGCTACCGGTGACCTTAGTTATTGGAAAGACGGTCGAAATGTGCCTGATGTAATGACGGGAGTGATGGAATATAAAGCCACCAAAGAACATCCGG
>JBARSW010000178.1:0-6464 GCA_049644925.1 Chitinophagaceae bacterium
CGGAACACCAGCAACATCGAAATGGCAAAGCCCAGCAACGTATGTAAAACAGGTATATTTTTTACATAGCTTTTGTCGGAGAGTTTCCAATAATCCATTTCCAGAAAAGCGATAATGCCCGAGTAAATACAAATGGCAATTATCAGTGGTAATAATTTACGGAATGTATCTGCTTTGTGAAACCTGAAAATAAATGTAAACCAGTCTTTGGTGTTGTAGGAGATCATGGTTCAAAATTATCTAAAATAAAATGTCCTAACCTGAATGAACCCGTTCCGGGAAATATGTTTTGAATCAGTTTTCTTTTGCTCAAATTTATTGCTTTGGTTTACTATCCAATGGGGCACCTACAGCAATATCACACCGATGACCGGGTTTGCCATGCTCAGGATTAAGGCCTGCGGCCGTGGCATTTGGTATTACCGGTGGTGATGTAAGGGTAGGGGAAGTTTGTTTTACTGTAGGTTGTGGATTGGTATTAATTACAGGTTGTGTGGTGGTCGGTTTACTGTTGAGTGGGGCACCCACAGCAATATCGCAACGGTGTCCGGGTTTTCCGTGTTCGGGATTAAGGCCTGCTGCCGAAACACCCATATTACCCGGATTAATCACAATCGGGTTAGTTTGTCCGTTAGCCGGTTGGGTATTGTATGGTATAGTAATAGCCTGAGTATTTTTAGTTACAACTGGCTGTTGATTGTTTGTTATCACCGGTTGGTTTGGCTTGCTGTCTAATGGAGCACCCACAGCAATTTCGCAACGGTGCCCGGGTTGCCCATGGGCGGGATTAAGACCGGCTTTTCCTGCAACCGGTGGATTGGTTGTTGGAACAACAGGAGCAGAAACCTGAATGCCTGCTGCTGGTTGTTTTGAAAAAGTATCTGTTATAGTTGTAGCTGGTTGAGTACTTACAGGTGTAGTTTCGGGAGTGGTGCTTTCGTTTGAAGAAGAACTACCACAACCGGCAATAATTGCTACTAATATAAATGCAGGCAGAGTGCTGAATAATTTCATGTATTGTTTTTAAAGTAAAGTGTAAAATAGTAAAGTTCTTTGAATGTTGTGGTGGTGAAAAGAAAATAGGTCTAAGTACTTTCTTCTTACTTTTTAGACATTGCGTTTTTATTGCGGTATTTGTCACTTTCTTTGTCTTGAAACAAGGGAAGTAAACAAGCCTGCAAGCCGAAAGTCAGTGTTGCTAAATGAAACTACTTTCTACTGAATCTTTTTCGAGATTGGCTTTGGTTTCTTTTACTTTCTTTTTTACTTTTTGGCATTGCCCCAAAAAGTAACAAAAAACTCTAGGCAAACACGATGGCTCCGCCCGTTTTGCCGGGCCAACGCACCTTTTGCATGACTGTCGGCGGAAACATATTTTGACATTGAGGGTGAGTGGGGCAAGGTTTGATGACTCTACTATATTAAAGGCTTATACTACGGAGCGGTGTCATGCCGGACTTGCTCCGGCATCTTTTTCTATTTGTATTAATTTACTATGGCCGAAAACCATAATATGGAACTTCGAAACTGCAAGTTTCGCAGATTTAGTAAAATTCCAGTTAACTAATTATTTAGCAGATATTTTGACCATACTTTTTACCATATTTTACCCATGATATTCCCATCCATTAATATATGGGAATATCATGAAGACATCATGGGCATATCATGGGAACATTATGGGCACATACTGCTCTATTCAAAGGAAATCAGTAACCAGTTACCTTACTGTACAGAGGAGAGGCTATAAAAGAAGGGGAAATCAACGAAAACGATAGGCACTACGATGCATAATTGGTACAAGAGGGGTGTTGGCACTACTGTTTAGTTAAGAATGTCTGACTGATATTTTTAAACGTTGGTTGTATTTGCTAAACTCAGAATGTTAGGTAAATAACTTGCATAAATAAACTTTACTTATTAAAATTCAGCATGACAATAATCAGGCAATAAAAAATGATATGTTCGTATATTCGACAATACACAAGTTAGTGGCCATTTTTGTAGAGTATGCTTTCAATTGAAAAATTAAATACCTCTGACCTTGCAACGATTAAAGGCATACCGAAAACATTTAAGGTTACAGCAGCCATTTATTCTATTTTTTTGATTCCTGCCGCTTTTCTTCTTGGATTATTTGGGCTTTTAAAGAAAGGACATGGATATTGGCCGACAACGGTCTCTTTTCTAGTGCTTTTCACACTTCTTCTTTTGTGGACGTTATTGAAAGACTACATAGCATATAAGAAAGATTTAAGGATACAGATTAAAATAAAGGGAACAATTACAGTAACTGGCAAATCAATGAAGAAAGGTGATAAGACTATTTATACAAATGAAAAAGACCTTAGAAAATTTCAAGTTTACTTAGATATTTTTGATGAGATACAGGTTGGCGATAAATTGAACATTGAAATATCAAAGTATAGCAGGCAGATATTACTCTTGGAAAAGAATGAAACTAGTATAATAAACGGCCACTAACATGGTGTTCCTATGTAAAGAGGTATCAGAGGGATTATATGTGTATAAACGGTTCTACATAATTTGTTTTTTAATCCGTTTCCCTGAAAAACTAAAAACAACTTCAGCTCTGCGAAACTTGCAGTTTCGCAGTTATTAATATTGGCTTTCAGCCATTGATAAATAAAACAAACAAAAAAATGCCGGGTCATTGCCCGGCATTTCGTTTATAACTTCTATACATATTATGCAATCGTAACCTCTTTATCCAAATACACATCCTGTATTGCATTTAAAATCTCTACACCTTCTGCCATTGGCCGCTGAAAGGCTTTGCGGCCGGAGATGAGGCCCATGCCACCGGCTCTTTTATTTACTACAGCAGTAGTTACAGCTTCGGCCATATCGCTGGCACCGGATGAGGCACCACCAGAGTTGATCAATCCTGCACGGCCCATATAGCAATTGGCTACCTGGTAGCGGCAGAGGTCAATCGGGTGATCGGTAGTAAGTTCTTCATAAATGCGTTTATCATTTTTACCGTAGGCAGATTCTTTGGTGTTTAATGCCAGGTAACCGCCATTGTTTTCGGGTAGTTTTTGTTTGATGATGTCTGCTTCTATAGTAACACCGAGATGATTGGCCTGTCCGGTAAGGTCGGCAGAAACATGAAAATCTTTTTCTTTTGTTTTGAAAGCAGGATTGCGCAGATAGCACCAGAGAATAGTGGCCATGCCGAGTTCATGTGCCATTTCAAATGCTTTGCTAACTTCCTGAATTTGCCTGGCAGATTCATCACTGCCAAAATAAATGGTAGCACCAACAGCCGCAGCACCAAGGTTCCAGCTTTGTTTGATGGAAGCAAACATTATCTGGTCGAACTTATTGGGATAAGTGAGGAATTCATTATGATTCACTTTTACTATGAAGGGGATTTTATGGGCATATTTTCTTGCCATAAAGCCAAAACCTCCATAGGTGGTTGCCACTGCATTACAGCCACCTTCAATAGCCAGTTTGATAATATTTTCCGGATCGAAGTAAATTGGATTTTTTGCAAAAGAAGCGCCGCCACTGTGTTCAATGCCTTGGTCAACCGGAAGAATAGAGAGATAGCCGGTGTTGGCTAATCTTCCTTTGCCATACATGGCCTGCAGATTTCTTAATACCTGTGGGTTTCGGTCACTATTGATCCAGATGCGGTCAACAAAATCGGGTCCGGGCAGGTGTAATTGTTCTTTTGATATTGTTTTTGACTGATGGTTCAGTAAATACTCAGCTTTGTCGCCAAGGAGTTCTGTAATTTTTTTAACTGGCATAGCATTTAAAATTTATAAGTTATTATTGGATTAATTGAATGAACTAAGGGACAAAGATAGGATGGGGAAAAAATTACAAACCTGACTGTTGTCAGTCCCGGGAATGTTGTAAATCAAAAAAGCTGCGGTAAGGCAGCTTTTTATAAATACTAAATGGTAATGCTTATTATGCGTTCCTGTTAATACAGTTAAGGTCTTCGAAAGCCACTTCAAGGCGTTTTACAAAAGATTCTTCTCCTTTGCGCAACCATGCCCTTGGGTCGTAATATTTTTTATTTGGCTTATCTTCTCCATCAGGATTACCTAACTGACCTTGCAGGTAAGCTTCATTCTTTTTGTAATATCCAAGCACACCTTCCCACATTGCCCACTGCATATCAGTGTCAATATTCATTTTAATGGCACCATAACTAATTGCTTCTCTTATCTGGTGCTGTGGAGAACCGCTACCGCCGTGGAATACGAAATAAACCGGCTTAGGTCCAGTTCCCAATTCTTTCTGAATATATTGCTGGCTGTTGTTAAGAATAACCGGAGTTAATTCAACATTACCTGGTTTGTACACACCATGTACATTACCAAAAGCAGCAGCAACTGTAAACAGGTTTCCAACTTTGCTCAGTTCTTTGTAAGAATAAGCTACATCCTCAGGTTGTGTGTAAAGTCTTGAATTATCAACATTGCTATTGTCAACACCATCTTCTTCACCACCAGTAACACCGAGTTCAATTTCGATGCTCATTCCCAGCGGATTCATTCTTTTAAAGAACTCAACGGAAGTTTCTATATTTTCTGCAATGGGCTCTTCGCTAAGATCCAGCATATGTGAACTAAAAAGAGGCTGCCCTTTTTCTTTAAAAAATTGTTCGCCTGCATCAATTAAACCGCTTACCCATGGAAGCCATTTTTTGGAAGCATGGTCTGTATGAATTACCACAGGTACTCCATAATATTTTGCCACTGTGTGAATATGTAATGCACCGGATATACCACCGATAATGTTTGCTTCCATATTCGGGTTTGGCATTCCTTTGCCGGCAATAAACTGTGCACCGCCATTAGAAAACTGGATAATAACAGGTGAATTAACTTTTGCAGCAGTTTCTAATGTGGCATTGATTGAATCATGCCCGACAGTATTAACGGCAGGTAATGCGAATTGGTTGTCTTTTGCGTCGTTGTAGAGTGCTTCCAGTTCTTTTCCGAACAGCACACCGGCTCTGTACTTTTTCATTTACTAGTATTGTTTTTAAAATTTGGTAAAAAAAATAATCAACGGGCAGGTCTGCCTTCAAAGGCAAGCCTGTCTGCTGTTAGGCGGGCAATCGCAATTGGGCGCAAATGTACCGGAAATACGCTGATAAAAAATATGATTAATATCAGTAAAATTAATGTTTTGTTTTACCCAGGTTCTTCTGTACCAGTTGAAGATTCTTACGCAAAGTTAGTTTTAAGTGTGTCTTAACTATCTCACCCATGGATTGACATTTATCATATGCATTGGTTTGCAGATATTCACCCAGTTCTATTTTTAATTGTTCCACTTTATGGGCAGGCGAAATTTCGTCGTGTGTCATGTTATCCAGCAAATGCTTTATGCGGTAACGGGCAGAGGCCAGCCGAAAAGTTATCATGGTTCTTTCTTCTGCCTGGTATTGTTCAATAGATTCTTTATTAAGGTAGGTAAGTGCCAGTTCTACAAAGGCAAAATTTTCTTTAAAAAATTGTGGCAGGTATAAATTCTTCCTTCCTTCAAAAGATTGCTGGTCAAAATCAATACACCTGATTCGGTATTGATAATCTTCAATATCGGGAGTTATTCCAATGATAAAATTATAACTACGCATATCTCCTAATAATCGTACAAAACAACGTTCGTTAAATTTTACAAATTCTTTTGCCAGTCTTATTTTGTTTGTTTCAGGTGCATTCATCATCTTTTTGGCAAAAATATCTCCGGGAATGCCGGGTATGTGTTCTTCTACCAGTGTATTCTGATCGGTGAAATAAGTAATATGATTGGGAGAAAGAATATGCTCCAGCTCCAGCCCATAAATTCTCGATGCATCAGCAATCTTAATATAATAATGGTCGTAGTTGTCGTTAAACTTGTTTACAATACGGATACGGAAAGGGTGGGAGTTGCCAAATGTGCAATAGTCGATACTGGCCACATCAAGATGGCTTATAAAACTGAAATCGCCTTCGGTTTTAAGTACTGCATAAATTTTTACTAATCCTTCTCTTATATAATCCCAATCACGGCTATCATAAGATAATTTTTCCCAGTGAGTATCAATGTCATTTTTGTCTTTTAAAGGAACAGACCAGGTATAACTCAGGAGACTTTGATAGGATACAGGAAGTTTTACTTCTCGTCCATGAGTTTTCAGGTAATTGCGAAGTCCTTCGTTTACCGGGTACATGGGCTTTTTTCTGGATGGTTTATCACCTTCTGTTGTTTCCCGTCCGTTCTGATTGTCTATAAATCTCATTTGGTAAAGATAATTCTATGAATTGTTTTTTTTTGTTCAGGAATGTATAAGCAGAATGTTTACATATAAAATGACTAAAAAGAATAGTTCAATTTTCTAAAATAATCCGGCACTTTCATTAAACGACTTCCATACCAGCTGAACATTTCACCATCCACCAAAATTATTTTTACATTCGGTAACAGTG
>JBARSW010000179.1:0-32731 GCA_049644925.1 Chitinophagaceae bacterium
AATTTACTCCGTCCACCTGCATCTCCTTATTAATTTTTAAAACAAGACCCTGCAATACTTTACCAGGTCCGGCTTCAGTAAACCAGGAAGCACCGTCTGCAATCATAGCCTGCACACTTTGTGTCCAGCGAACAGCACCGGTAAGCTGGTCAATTAAGTTTTGTTTTATTTCGTCTTAATCCATAACAGCTTTGGCTGCTACATTCTGATTTACTGCACAGGTGGGGTTATGAAACTTAATAGCCTCGATAGATGCTTGCAATTTTTATTTGGCCGGTGCTGAAATGGAATAAATCAGCTATAATTTTAATAAAAAATACGCTACTGATTTTGAAGTTGAGTGGCTGAACTGTAGGGTCCAAATTTAATTATCGAACCACCTATTTTGATGGGCCATATTGATAATCTCTGCTCTGGAATGCACATATAACTTTTCATAAATATTAGCAATATGCTTACGAACTGTAAGTACAGTGATTTCCAAATTTGAAGCAATCCGCTTGGCATCCCATCCACACACCATGTGTTTCAGTATCTCTTCTTCCCGGCTGGTAATCATTTCCGGCAATGCATTTTTTAATTCAGCGGATCCGGTTAATGAAGATTTGCTCATCAATTGTAAAGCCTTTCTTGCAATAGCAGGACTCATGGGGGCACCACCAAATTCCAGTACATTCATGACTGCTTCATGTAATACGTCGGCAGGTTCATGCTTCAGCAAATAACCAGAGGCCCCGGCTTTAATCGCTTCGAAAATTTTCTCATCATCATCAAATACAGTCAGTACTACAAAATGAATTTGCGGATAAAGAGCTTTGGCCAAATGAATCGTTTCAATCCCATTCATTTTCGGCATTTCGAGGTCCATGAAAATAACCTGCGGTAGTTTTGCCGGTGGAACTCCTTTCAGTTGCTCGAGGCACTCATGCCCATTGGAAGCCACAAAAGCTACCTTTATATTTCCCAGAACATTAATCTTTTGCAGAAATGTAGTACTGTAAATATTATTATCTTCTGCCAATGCTATTGTATAATTCATATATTCTATAAAAGTAATTATTTGCTGTATTCAAAAAATAATCAAATTGTAGTAGATAAAATCTCCACAACGGTCCCCCCCTCTTCACCTTTCTGCCAACTTATATTCCATCCTGATTCTTCACTTCGTTCTTTCATGTTTTTCAATCCGTTAACTCCATATACACGGTTGTCATCGTCAGACATTCCTATTCCATCATCGATAATCTGGACTTTCCAACTATCAGCACTGGTTATTTTCACTGTAATATTTTTCCCATTACTGTGTTTTAGCGAATTAGTAACAGCCTCCTGTAAGATTCTGTAAAGATGAAAAGCTTGTGAAGAAAATAAATGATGGTCAGTTTCAATCTGCTCTTCCACTTCCAGTTGTATTCCGGGATAGCTTTTCTGAATGCGGGTTATAAAAACTTTTATTCTGTCACTGATAGCAGTAAGCGATAAGGCATCTTTCTTTAATACCCAGATTGTATCATTCAATTGTGAAATAATAGCATATGAATTATTTTTTAACTCATTATAAGCATTGTTTGTTTCTTTATCCATATTTTGTGGCTGAAAATAATTCAAATTAGAAGCCATACAAGCCGCATAGGCGCCCAGGTTATCATGAAGGTCAGCGGCGATGCGTACCCGTTCACTTTCTTCAGCTTTCTTCACAGCAGCAGTAGCATGTCTTTTTTCTTCTTCCAGAGCCATTTGCATTCCTAATCGTTGCTTCCGGCGATAATTTCTGAATCCGAGCCATCCAATTATTCCAAGCATGACGGCAAAAAGGATTGAACCATAGAGCCAGTAATTTTTCCGGGTAATAGATAGCTTCTGCTTAATGATAGTACTTTCCTTTTTCTGCACTTCATATTTTGTTTGCAGCTCTGCAATGGACCTTGCAGAATTAGCCTGGTAGAATGCATCTTTTGCAGCTATTATTTTTTCCAGGGTTTCTTCGTATTTTTTACTGTCACCTTTTAACCGGTAACATTGAGCCAGACTGTTATAGTAATAAATTTTCAATACATCAACTTCATAACCTGTATTTGCCTGCGGGGCTGAATTATCGGGTTTTAACTCACTTAAAATCAGGGCATCATTTAATATTTTAATCGCTTTATCAATATTGCCGGAGCGGATATAGATATTTGCAATTGCAAGTTGTTCGTTAGACAGCAGGAGTTTCCCTTCACTTTTTTCCCTAATTGCAATACATTCCAGCATTGTTTCTTCTGCCAGGGAATATTCTTTTTTTTCTTTGTAGATACTTGCTTTTACCCTGAGTGCATTGGCGAGAAAAAATAAATTTTCATTTTTTTTACAAAGTGAAATTGCTTTGTCAATATAAAATGTCGCCGAGTCTGTTTGCTGCACCCAGCGGTATGTTTCTGCCAGGTTAATATACAATACAGCCGCAACGGAATAAAAACGGGAGTCATCAGTAATAAACAACAACCCTTTAAAATACCAGTTAAATGCCTCGGGCACATGATCAAGGTTATAGTTTATTACGCCGACAGTGCTAATGTTTTTTGCCAGCACCAGTGAATCTTTGTATTGCTCCGCTTCACTGATTATTCTATATAATTCCGAAAGTGCGTCTTTGTAATTGGAAGCATCGCCAAAGCAATCGGCTTTTAATGCAGCCAGTTTAAAATAAATGTCCCTTGTTGCCGGGTCAGATACAGGGTTTTCCAGCAGGCAAGCTTCAACCAATGCAGATGCACTATCAGTTTTTCCATGCCGCAGCAAGGCATTTATAAATATAATTTCTGCAAGACTTTTGGTTATAACTGTTCCGCTTTTTGACGCAAGGGTTTTTGCAGACAAGGCATACTGGTATAGCGAATCTTTATTAATGCTCTGATGATATTCACACAAATTAATTAAGGCCTCCAGTTTTTTCCCGTCATTCGTTTCACCGTATACTTTTGTTCTTAAACTATCAATGTTATGAGTTTGGCCAATACTTAAAAGAGAATTCAGAATAAAGAAACAAAATATTAATATGGTTGACAAGGTATTCATTTTTACAACTCTTTTTCTGTATTTGAAATTATTTAAATTCCATATGCTTTCCTAGTTAAAACAAGCTTCTACTACAAATTTGGTATTTTTTATCTCAATGGAATATATGATTTTTAATTTTCCAAAATTGCTAAGAAGTAAAATCTTTTATCCACACTTTCTTTATTATCAGTTTAGCCAAATTGGAATTATTGAATATTAAATATAAATGGGAATTTCAGAAATACCCGTTTACATAACAGGTAGATTTTTTTGTAAGCTAAAAATCCTCTAATGCTAAAATCTTTAATACTTTTTCTGGTTGTATTTTGGGGTTTCCAATTGATAGTGATTGGCCAGGGCAAACCAGTACGAAAAGTCAATATCAGTTCATTATATGATAAGGTACAGGTACCTTTTATCAACACCGACAGACAAAAACAAAAAAGTACAAGCCATTTAAGAAACCATACTACTGAGGCAATCTGTGATACTATCCTGCTTACCCGTCAATCACAAATAGATAGTTTCAAGATACTATATCCAGGATGTACATCTGTTCAATTATTAGAAGTTAGCGGGCAGGGAGCCAGTCCTGCCATAACACAACTTGATTCACTTAATGAAATTCAGAGTATTTTGCAAAAACTTAAAATTTCTCATACTTCCATTACTTCTCTTTCTGCATTATCAGCACTTGTTTCATTGGGAGACACCCTGGAACTGCAATATAATTTTCTTCAAACAAGTATAGGTCTGAATAACCTGAACTACCTGGGAGATGTGATCATTAATAAATTACCCGCATTAAATAGTATAGCCGGACTGAGTAATAATATTGACAGCATTGGCGGTGTATTTATTGACAGTACTTCACTAACCAGCCTGAACGGACTTGGAAGTGTGGTACACATGGATGGTTATCTTGACTTACGTTATTCCCCGATTGTTAACCTTGGTAATTTATCAAACCTTACTTCCATCAATGGTTATTTACGATTAGAGAACCTTCCTTCTCTTAGCGCCATCGGGCTAAGCAATCTGGAATATGTATTTGGTTTTTTATTCTCCGGGTTGAATAATCTTACTTCTCTTTCCGGACTGAGCAATAACCTTACTACTAATAACCTTGGAACTATCTGGATGATAAACACCGGGCTTACCAATCTTTCTGGGCTTGATAATATAACCGGTTGTGTCAACTTTTATTTCTGGTTAAACCCCAATATGACTTCTTTACATGGTATGCAGAATGTATCCGGCAATGTTGGCAGTGGAGTCTCTTTGTGGGCAAATGATGCATTGACAGACATCACAGCACTTAACGGCATTACTTCTATTGCAGCAGGTACCCTTGAAATTCATGGGAATAATCTGTTATCAAACTTAACGGGATTGGGAAATATAACAGTGATCGGAGAACGATTGCGAATATTTGAAAATCCTGTTATCACTTCTTTAGATTTTTTGAACCCAGCCCTTGATATACAAGATAATAATAATGATGGATTAGAAATCAGGGATAATAATCAATTATCATTATGTTCTTTTACTCCCTTATGCAATTTTCTGAATGGTGGCGGCATTGCAGACATTCAGAATAATGCTGTTGGTTGCAATAGCATTCCCGAAATCCTGATAACCTGCAATACCTGCACAAATCCTGTCTTAAAAACATGGACGGGCTTGCTAGGTACGGATTGGGATAATGCCGGTAACTGGAGTCCTGCGGCGGTTCCCGTAAGTTGCGATACCGTTTATATACCAACCGGGCTTTCCGACTACCCGGTTGTAAATTCCAATATAACTATCCATGGGCTTATCATGGAGTCTTCTGCATCATTAGATATTGATAACTACAGCCTGTTAAACAATGGCACCATAAATATTTTTGACGCAACTATTATTTCCACGAACAGCAGCAACTCTATAATTTTCAGAAATGCAACTGATATTTCTATTGAAAATGCAACGCTCTCAGCAACCAATATCAGCATCGAAAGGTACAGTGGACAACTTTATTTTATAGAAAATTTACTTGACGGCAATGTTACTATCAGTGACAGCATCAGCAGGGTTGGTCCGAATACTATCTATGGAAATACTGTTAATGGAAACCTGACCATCACTACTAATAGTCCTGAGGCTAATGCTGAAACTTTTATTTCGCCTTCGGGTTGGGGGGCGGATGAAGTGTTTGGCGATGTTACATTCAATATTAATGCTCCTGTTTTATTTCGTGTTGGAGACGGTAATACATTGAGAATAGACCGGGATTTGAATCTAAATACAAATGTTGATCCGCAGTTTATAGAATTCAATGATATAACATTTATTGGGGGATCGGAGAGCCATATCAGGCAATTGGGTTCAACACCTGTAACCATTCAAAATCTTTACCTGGAGAAATTTTCGCATCAATCTTATATCATTCCTGAACAAAATATATACATAGGGAATAATGTTCATTTTTTTGGAGGTGTTATAAAAACAACTCCAACCAAACTGATCATTTTTAATGACAATACATCTATCGACCAGACCTCAAGTGAAAGTTGGGTGTGGGGCCCTCTTAAAAAAATAGGCAATGAGCAGTTTAGTTTTCCTGTCGGCGATAGCTTGCGCCAGGGAAAATTGACAATTTTATCCCCGCCATTAGCAACGGATGCTTACACAGCGCAATATTTTCATAGTAACCCCACGGCTGCCGGGTATGATACGGCGCAGCATGTATCGAACCTGACACGGATTTCAGGTGCAGAATACTGGACCTTGAATCGTGATGCCGGAAGTTCAAATGTATTAGTTTCTCTTACCTATGACAGTACAAGGAGTAATCAAACAGGATCAATCTATAGTTTACGTGTAAGCCAATGGAACCCCAGCCAATGGCAAAACAAAGGATCAACTTTCTTAAGCGGCAACCTGGCAGAGGCTACTCTTACCTCAGCAAGCCCAATTACTGATTATACTCAACCACTGACATTAGGTTATATAGAACCCCCGATCATCCCGGTAATTACCCTTAGCAATATGGACAGTATAATCTGTCGTGGTAACAGTATTAAGGTTCGCTTTACAGTAGATACGCTTATGTTTTCTGGCAACAATTTCATTGCACAATTATCCGATTCAACCGGCAGTTTCAGCAACCCAACGAATATTGGTTCCCTTTCCGGAGTGAATCATTCCGATTCAATTACGGCATTTATACCATCCATTACTCCCGGATCAAACGAGTATAGAGTAAGGGTAATGGGCACATCGCCTCCGGATACAAGTATCAATTCAAAACCACTTTCAGTAAGATCAATACCGTTGTTGAGTTTTACCATTTTGGGTCCCGGTACGGGTTGTATCAGTACCGGTATTCATACATACTTTGCAAGTCAAAAAGAACCGGGAGTAACATATAACTGGTCGCTCAGCGGAGGTGGAACATTTACAACCAACCAGGATACAGCCTATTTTACCTGGACAACAACCGGCACTCATACAATAACCCTGAGCACATCTAATCTATGTGGTAACGGGCCTTCTGCAAACAAACAAATTACTGTAAGCCAGCCGGCGCCCACTGCAGTTCCCATTCTAAACAATGCTGGACGTTGGTTATATTCATCTGTTCCTGATGCCAACCAGTATGCAACAGGTATTCATTGGTATAGAAATGATACGCTGATCAGCGGCGCTTTGTCATCATCATGGTACGCTTCACTTGCAGGCACCTATAAAGTAAAATATTTTAATCCTTGTGGCGAAAGCCCTGCTTCGGATCTAATTTCTTTTGCAGCGAATTCGATCCCTCAAAACATTATTTTTCCGGCAATGCCAAATAAAACATTTGGCGATGCCCCTTTTATACCCAATGCCACTGCATCTTCAGGGTTGCCGGTTTCATTCACAATAGTGAGTGGCCCCGCCAGTATTAATTTTCAATCTAATCTTTTAACCATTACCGGTACCGGATTGGTAACAGTAATGGCAAACCAGCCGGGAGATAATGTATACGATACAACTGCTCCTGTAATACGAAGCTTTACAGTGAACAAAGCTTCTCAAACAATCAGTTTCCCTGTAATAGTCAATCAGAATTTTGGCAATCCTCCCGTTAATTTATTGGCAACGGCCAGTTCCGGTTTACCAATTATTCATTCTGTTGTTTCGGGGCCGGCAACTGTATCGGGAAACCAGTTAATACTTACAGGTTTGGGAACAGTAACGTTACGAGCATCCCAAAACGGAGATACCAATTACCTGGCTGCTATTCCTGTTGATAAAAATTTCTGTATAAGTGTTGCCAGTTTAAATCATATTTCCGGGTATTCAAATCTTTGCCCAGCCACAGCTACCTATACAGTTAATAGTATACCCGGTGCAACTTATTTCTGGAGAATAGTTGGCGGCAGTACTTTAGCATCAACTACAAATACTGCAATTGTCAACTGGACAACTCCCGGTACTTTTTCTTTGCTGGTATCCGCCAGTGGCAATTGCGGAGCAGCCAGTGCCAATGATACGTTGGTAGTAACTGTGATCAACAGTATTCAGCCCGATTCTGTTCAAAGTATGCTTCCGGCCAACGGAGCTATCAACCAACAATTGCCGTTGACACTTTCATGGGTGCCGGCACAACCCAATTTATTTTATACGTTCGATCTATATGTATGGCGTGCAGATTCTGCTCAGCCTCTTGTTCCTTACGCAGCCAATTTAACAACGGTGAATTACACACTGCCATTAAACAGCGGGGTACAGTATAATCAAACATATAAGTGGATGGTAGTGGCACACAACGGTTCCTGCACAATACTGAACACAGGACCGATACAACAATTCAGCCTGATACCATTGCCCGATTTAGTGGTGCAGAATGTGCAGGCGCCTACAACAGCATTTTCCGGCCAAGCAATTTCCATAAGCTGGACGATCACAAACCCCGGTCCCGGTAAAACCACTACCAATCAGAGCTGGACAGATGGAGTGTTCCTTAGTTTTGATACGCTACCTAATTTTTCAATACCGCCTCAAACAAATCCAGGTGTATGGGGTGGGCAGGATTATCCATCACGGCCATTGCTTATTGCTACAAGACCTAATGTAAGTGCATTGGATAGTGGTCAGCAATATACTAACTCAGTAAACTTTACTTTACCATTGAGTTATAGCCTGCCACTATATGCGTATGTGATTACTAACTTTCCGGCCGGAGCCTATGCACCGGTGCAGGTAACAAGAATAAATGATACGGCCAGGGCGCCGCAGGCAATAGCTATCACCCTTTCTCCAACGCCGGATCTGAGAGTAGATACTGTATTTTCCCCCACCACTACTTTTTCCGGCAGCACTATCAATCTTACATACAAAGTAAAAAATTATGGAGTGCTTACACCGACAGGCGCTGTATGGACAGATAAAGTTTATTTTTCTCAAAGTCCCTTGTTTAATATTAATACAGCTATACCGCTAAAACTGCCTAAAAACAATGGCTCTTATTATGCCAATGCTACTAACGCTGAATTTACAAACACCGGACAGCTATTACCAGACAGTGTGTACATCCGGAGTGTGCAGGTGGTTGTGCCAAATTATATTTTCGGAACTTATTTCGTTTTTGTATTCACTAATACTACAAACAGCTTGTATGAAGGCGCATTAAGCAATAATAACAGCAACAGCAACCAGATACAGGTCTTTCTTACTCCAACCCCACGTTTGACAGTAAGCTCACTAACATTACCTGTAACTACAGCCAGCACCACGCAGCCCATTGGCGCAAACTGGAATACCGCTAATACTGGCTTTAATGATAATATTGAAAAAAACAAAGGGCATTATTTTGTTCAAAACGGAACTTGTGTCGTTCCCCCGGCAGGTATATCCATTCATGAAAGTCTTGGTTTTGGTGGCAGCTATTGGGTAGACAGGGTTTATTTAAGCACCGATTCAACTGGTTTGAATATAGCCAATGCAGTCCTTGTAAATTCAACCACACAAGGAGTATTGAATTCAGGACTTGGTGTACCGGATACTCTTTATCCTGATTTTTGCCAGCCATCAGGAACCAATCCGGCACAGTTTAATTTAAACACGTCTAATGTTATAAGCCAAGGCTCCAATCATCCGAAAGCCGCCAGCTTTACCGTTCCTTCAAATTTGCCGGCTGGTAATTATTATGTGTATGTACTGGCCAATGCCACCGATGCGGTATATGAATATCCTGGTACCCCGGAAACCAGAAGAAGTGCATTATCAATCACTATTCAACGGCCCGATGCAACAGTTTCGTCAGTAACAGTACCTGCCAACGCAATTGGGGGGCAAGCCATTACTATCAATTACAATGTGCTGAATAATGGACCGGGTACTGTATTTAATCATACCAGGAAAGATAAAATTTATGTAAGCACATCAGCCGTGTTTAATGGCAGTGCACAATTAATAGATTCAATAACCTATACAGAAAACTTACCAATGGGTATCGCTGTGCCCCATACCCTCAATTATACTTTCCCTGTATCCACCTCCGGCACCAGGTATTTTTATGTACATACCAATTATGACAGCACATTCAGAGAAACCAATCCGAACAATAATGTCAGTGCTGCAGCAATTATAATTGTTACATCAGCTGCAGCAAACGACCTGGTTGTTTCAACCATACAATTGGCAGATACGGTGTTTTCCGTTTTTCCGACCTATTTAAAATATACAGTGATTAACAATGGCACGGGTACAACAGCTGGCAGCACATGGAAAGACAGCATCTTCATAAGTTGCAGCCCGACATTTACCCAGGCTACCAGCTATTATATAGCCAGAAGAAGCCATAACGAAATAGTACCCGGAGGAAGCAGCTACACGGATTCATTCTATGTAAATATGCCCTTTGCATTTTTCATCAACAATTGTTTCCCGCAAACAAATATAAATACAGCTTATTTCTATGTAAAAACAAATGCGGATAATGCTGTGTATGAAGGTAGCAACGGAAATAATAATATAACAGGAAGCGGCAGCAGGGTATTAATTAATCCATCTGTAGACCATATTGTAACCTCTGTAACCGGGCCGGATACAGCCACCGTTGCAAGGCTCTACGCAACCAGCTGGACGGTTAAGAATATTGGGTATAATCCAGGGTCAGGCCAGCCGGGCAATTACAGCGGATGGTATGATGCCATTTATTTTTCACCTGATTCAATATTTAATAATAATGCGGTGATAGCTTCAGGATTTTTTGAATCTACTCCATTAAACACCAACCAGGTTTACAGCGATACAAGAAATGCAATACCGCCTAATATGCCAACCGGAGATTATTATGTTTTTGCCAGAACAAATTATTATCCCCCTTATGGAATAGCACATGAAACAGTATTGAATAACAATGCCAACTTAATACGCAATGGTGTTGGAGCCGCTAAAAAAATTCATGTGATTCAGCCGTTGCTGCCAGATTTGAAAGACAGTACCCTGACAGCACCGGCATTGGTAGCTATTGGTCAGCCAATAACGGTAGTACACCAGGCCACCAATAGTGGAGCCGGTGTTACTTATCCATCTAACTGGAGCGATGATGTATGGCTTTCTCCTGATTTCATTCCGGGCAACAATGGATACGACATTCTATTATCTGGAAAGAACCATGTGGGGGCACTGCAACCCGGCCAGTATTATACTGATACCGTTACTGTCACGATCCCTATGAATGTTGCACCAGGTAATTATATTTTAATAAGCCGGGTAAATTCAACACATAATTTAATTGAAAGCAATAATAACAATAACCTGGCCTTTAAATATATAACCATTTTTAGCCCTGCACCCTCTGACCTGATCGTTGAAAATATATTGAAACCAGATACAGCGATACTGGGTTACACCCTCGATACTGCCAGATGGGTGATAAAAAACATTTCCTCCAATGCCGCCAACGGCATTTCCACTGATGGCATTTACTTATCCAAAAACAACACATTGGATTCAACGGCAGTATTACTGGGAATAAAGAACAAAAGCATAAATATGGCACCCCTGGCGAGGGATACCATCACTCTTCAGCCATTGGTAACTAATGTTACGGAGGGAAATTACCATGTAATTGTAAAAACAGATCTGCTCAACAATATTGTAGAAAGCAATAAGAACAACAATTCGGGTATTACTGTTACTCAACTCTATGTAAAAGTTAAAGAGTTACCCATGTATGTTCTTACTCCGAATACGCTTTTCAACATCAACAGGTTTTATAAACTAATCATACCTGATTCATTAAACGGAGCTACCATATTAGTTACACTTAAATCAGGTGATTCTCTCAGCATGAAGAACCAGCTTTTCATCGGTAAAAGCTATGTGCCTTCTGCCGCACATTTTGATTATACATTTAATACACCCAACTATGGTAACCAGGAAATTGTAATGGCATCGGTAACAACAGGTGTTTACTATATCACAATACGTTGTGTATCGGCCGTCCCGGTTGTACAAAACATTACATTAAAAGCGGTGAAGCTGCCCTTTGCAATACTTAATGTGCATACTGCATCCGGTGGCAACTCTGGTAATGTAACTATTAAAATCAGCGGCTCATTGTTTGTAAATAATATGTCGGCTAAGTTGACTAAACCCGGTACGACTATCAATGCCTCCGCTGTTTATTTTACTAACAGCACCACGGTATTTGCAACCTTTAATTTGCAGGGCAGACCATTGGGTATTTATGATATAACCTTAATTAAACCCGATACCAGTATGGCTGTATTGGCAAATGGCTTCTCTGTAGTAAATCCAAATAACGGCGGATTAATTACAGGCGGCGGCGTTAATGTTGGCCCTGGCGATGGCAACTCACCTGGTTGTGCCCCTGGAGCAGCCAGTGGCTTAAACTCTCAACTCGTTGCAGAAATTGTAGCTCCGGAAAGAGTATTAATAGGCTGGCCATTTGTTATACAGATCAATTACAATAACCCCACTAATGTAGACATACCTGTACAGTCACGAACATTATACAATGACCATGATGTGCTGATGTCACTTACGCCGGCTGGGGTTGCCAATGGCACAACTTCATTGTACCTGGAGTTAGCAGAACAAAACGGGCCTCCGGGTATTATACGTGCCGGTGGTTCGGGTTCAATACTGGTTTATTCAAAAATGCATGTCAGTTTACCAAGAGGCACGGTTGTTCATTTTAACCTGAAATAGAAGTATTTGTCAATAAAAGATATAACACATGTACACTTTTATCAATAAAATTTGGATGGCAAAAACACAAATAAAAAGCAAGCTGTTGTTGTTGATACTGCTGATTGTTTCAATACTTAACAGCAATGCCCAAAATATAAACAAGCCCAATAAAAGCGGGCCGCTTGGCACACAGGTAAATACATTTACCGGAAATTTATTTATTCCTCGTACAGATATTTTTGTGCCTGCCCGTGGCTTTGGCATTGATGTAACCTTTAATTATAACAGTTTTAATTTCGACAAGAATAATGGTTATGGCAACGGATGGAGCCTGGGCTACTCCATAAAATATAAAAACGATACAGCCAACAGCCGCACTATTATCTGGGGCGATGGAAGAGAAGATAACTATACTGTTCTTGCCGGTGGATACAAATCACCGAAAGGTTTTTTTACTACACTTACACAATACCAGCCAGACAAATATTTGCTCACTGAACCGGACGGCACCAAATTTTATTTTGACAATAGCACCCATAAAAGAATAACCAAGATGGAAGAGCCGAAAGGTAATTACATCAATTTTAACTACACCGACACCTTATTGACTTCCTTAGTAAATACAGCAGGCCAAAGCATTTCATTTACCTATAATGGTACCGGCCATTTAGCCACTGTAGTGGATGCAATTGCCGCACCCACCCGTACCTACACTTATAGCTATGATGGTAACGGAAATCTGAAAGAAATAACTGATCCCATGGGAGGGAAAAACAAATACACTTACCTGGTAAATGGTCCCATGAAAACCATTACCGATAAAAACAATAATACTGTTGATATAATTTACTTTAATGATTTCAGTGTAAGCGAATTAATCGGCTGTAATAAGAGAGTAAGTTTTTCGTATGATACTGCCACTAATAATACAATAGTAACAGACCATTTAACCACAGGAAATAACCAGGCAACAAAATATGGATACAAAAAAACAGGGGGGCAGACCTGGTTAAGCTCTATTTCAGGAAATTGCTGCGGTTACAATATGAGTTTTGAATTTGATGATAACGGGAATAAAATAAAAGAAACCGATGCCAATGGGAATATTTATAACTACACCTATGATGCAAGAGGCAATATGCTTACCATGCAAGACCCTTTGAATCAATCTACCACTTATACCTATTCATCCAACTATAATCAGGTAACCAGTATTACCGACCCAAAAGGAAATGTTTATACACTGACTTATAATGCAAAAGGTGATATAACCCAGCTAAAAGGACCTGACAATACTATTTATTCAGTTTCGTATAATGCCAACGGAGATATGATAAGCAGTACTGACCCCGAGGGTAATGTATATTCTTACAGCTATGATGCCTATGGCAACCCTGCAAGTGTATCTGGCCCGGGTGGGTACCATGGCACATGGGTAAATGATGCAAGGGGTAACTTATTATCTTATACAGATTCCAGGGGCAATACATATAGTGCACAATATGATATTTTAAACAGGCTTAAAAAAATTATAGACCCAATAAATAATGACCTGCAACTGAGTTACGATGCAGAAGGAAATATTATTGGGATCGTTAATAAAAACAATGAAGCCAGCTCACTGAACTATGATGCTTCTAACAGGGTGGTAAAATTTACCGACCCAAAAGGAAACCAAACACAAATAGGTTATGATGGAATGGATAATGTTCTTTCTGCAAAAAATGCTCTAGGAAATGCAATGAACTTTACCTATGATACCCGTAACCGGCTCAGTACCACGAAAGATGCTCTTAACGATATCAACACTATAAGTTATGACGCTAATGGAAATATCACTTACATTAATTTACCCAATGGGCAACGGGTAAATTTTGCTTATGATAATATAAACAGGGCTACGGGCATTAATGATATAAGCGGGACCATTGGAAATTATACATATGATAAGAACAACAACATCACCAGTTATACCAATGGCACAGGGGCTGTTATTACTGCTGCTTACGACAGCCTTAACCGGGTAACGAAAGTAACTGACCCATTGGGCTTTCTTACTTTATTAAGCTATGATAAAAATGATAATTTGGTTTCTGTTACAGACCGAAATAGCGCTGTGGTAAATTATACGTACGATAGCTTAAACAGGATAAAAACATACACTGATAAAAATGGTTTTATTATAACTGTGGGATACGATGCAGAAGGGAATGTTACACAGGTAAAGGACCCAAACAACAACATTACTGCTTATACCTATGATAGTTTAAACAGGTTAAAGACGATCACATATCCGGATAGCAGGTTTATACAATATGGTTTTGATAGAAAAAGCAATATTATTTCCAAACGGTTAACCGATGGTACTGTAATAAATTTCCAGTACGACTCATTGAATAGGGTAATTTCAAAATCACTGCCCGGTGGCCAGGTTTATTCATATGGTTATGATGCAATAGGCAGAATAATTTCTGCTACTAATAATAACGGAACTGTTACTATTATATACGATGCATTGAACCGGATCGCATCAGAAACTTTTGACGGAAGAACAACAAAGTATAATTATAATATTGCAGGGCGTACACAAACTACCATTTACCCCGACAGTACGGTTATCGCTAAAAATTATGACACCCGTAACCGTTTAATAAGTATTGCAAAAAACAATACCACTATTGTAAGTTACCAGTATAATAATGTCAACCAGGTAATTGTCAAAAACTTTGCAAATGGTGTAAGCTCCAATGTGCAATACGATTTTACTAATCGCCTGAGCAGTATCTCCACCGCAGGAGGGAGCATACAAAACACTTCGTTTACCTATGATAAGGAAAGAAATAAAACAACAATTAACCGGTTAAACAATCCTGCTTTATCCGAACAGTTTACTTATGATAATGGCCACCGCCTTATTAATTACAAACGGGGAATAATTGGAGGTACGCCAACCATTCAAAATACCTACAGCTATGATGCCGTTGGTAACAGGATTAATGCTAATCTAAACGGCTCCAATACTACTTATTCATCCAATAACCTGAACCAGCTTACGAACAGCAATAACGGCACCCAAAATATCAACTTTGTATATGATAATAATGGCAACCTTACATATGATGGCGCTTTTTATAAAACTTATGATGCCGAAGGAAGGTTGTTTAAAGATTCTTCTTCCCCGACAAACGTATTAACTTATCAGTACGATGCTCTAAACAGAAGGGTCCAGAAAAATTTTAACGGCACTTCTTATAAATACTCTTACAGCGGCCTGGCACAAATTGAAGAACGAAATGGAGCTACTAACAGTTTAACAGGACGGACCGTATTTACTAATTTTCTTACCCCTGTTTTAAATGAAAAGAATAATAACAATTTTTACTATCATCAGAATGAATTGAACTCAGTTGAGGCCATTACCAATGATGCAGGCAATTTAACAGAACGCTACCAGTATGATGTGTATGGCAAACCTATCATTTACGATAGTCTAAATAATGCCATTCTTTCATCTATAGCAGGAAACCGGTTTGCTTTCACAGGGCAGGAGTATGATAGTGCAAACAGCAGTTATCGTTTTCAGTTTAGGAATTACTCACCTGCTACCGGCACATTTAATCAAAGGGATCTGATTGGTTATGCAGACGGTATGGGAATGTACCAGTATGTGCATGATAATCCTGCCAATGGTATTGATATTTTGGGTTTAAAAGACTGCCCGCCTGAAAATGTAAATAATGCAACGGAAACGGAAGTATCAGGAAATTTAAGCAAAGTAGGCAATTACCTCTCTATGGTTTCTGCTGTTTTAAACAAACTACTGGAGAAAGAGAAAATAGTACAAAAAAAACTCGATATGAGCTTCAAACCACTTGAGAAGCAAAATAAAATGCTTGGTAAAGTTAGTCTCGCTGGTAACATTGCTGGTCTTACTACAAAAGTGGATCTATTACTACAGAATTATGAAACAATGCCTGAAAAAGATTTGTATGTGGAACTTGGAGAAATAGAATTAGCAACTGCCGGTATCCTGAATGATGTTGCTCTTTCCAAAATACCTGGTGCCCAGGCCGCTTCCGCGGCATTGAGTACAGCAGGTACTGTTGATGCATTGGTACAGGAAACGACTGGGAAATCACTTTCCTGGTGGTATGCCCATCAATCAGATGCGCCTGAGGCATTGGGTAATAATGCTGCAAACGAAATAAATGCAAGCTTTAACAAGAGGGAACAAACAATAAATGAGTATGCCCGTGAACATGGAACAGACATAAACACCTGGAGCATGAAAATGAAACTTCTTTACAAAGTACAGCAAGGATTCAAAAAAAGCAAGGTTCAAAAAAACACTCCAAATGGCAATGACTGCCCTCCGAACGGTGGCACTGGCGGTACCCAAAAACCCAACCCCAAAGGCATTATCCCAAGCATTACAAAACTTATAATAGCCGTAGGGCCTAAAGATCCCAATGCCATCATTGGTCCAGATGGAGAACCTGGCAAACGATGGGTAAGTGTACACGACAGGCTGCCTTATACAATTTTATACGAAAATGATTCAACGGCAAGTGCTCCTGCTAAATTTGTAAGAGTTACATCACCTATAGAACCAAAACAGGATGCCGCTACATTCCAGTTAAGCAGTTTTGGTTTCAATAACCAAACATTTGCCGTGCCTTCCAATCTGGCTTCTTATTACCAGCGTCTTGATTGCAGGGATTCAATGGGATTGTATGTAGACATCACTTCCGGTTATGATCAAATTAATAATGTTGCCTTCTGGGAATTTCAATCTATTGACCCAATAACCCTGTTGCCACCGGCAGATCCTTTGAAGGGATTTTTATTATTGCAGGACAGCAGTCAGCTATTATATGGACATGGGTTTGTAAACTTCAGTATCAAACCAATTCAAACAGCCATCACATTAGATACTATTGGCGCAAGAGCTTCCATTGTTTTTGATTTTAATGATACTATCCCTACCAACATCGCTATGAACACTATCGATGCCTTTGCACCTACCAGCCACATGAATGCACTACCGGGTAACAACAGCAATCCTGTTTCGTTAAGCTGGACCGGAGTTGATGATCCGGGTGGCTGCGGATTGAAATATTATACGCTGTATGTATCTACCGATGGTATAAACTTTAATATGATCAGGTCTGGGATCACCAGAACAGATACAACATTTACAGGAGCTGCAAACACTACTTATTATTTCTTTGTACTGTCTACAGACAGTGTAGGTAATACAGAAGTATTGCGTCCGGGAGAAATTCGCTCTACCTTTATCGGCAGCGGCGGGCCTTTACCTGTTACCTGGTTATATTTCAACGGCACTACAAGAGACAAAAACAATATACTGGATTGGGCTACTGCCAGCGAACAGAACAGCAAAGAGTTCAGGATAGAACGTTCACTGAATGGAACCAGTTTTACTACCATCGGGACTGTTGCTGCAGCTGGAAATTCTAGTTCAATTAACACTTATCAATTTACAGACCGTAACATAGACAGGTTGAACAGCAACGTCATGTTCTACCGCCTGAAGCAAGTTGATCTGGATAATAACTTCAGGTTCTCAAACATAATCCGATTAACGTATAATCAAAATGAAAAACCCAAATCCATTGTGTACCCAAACCCAACTCAGGACATGATAACAATTTCTGTTGGCGACAAAAAATTGATAGGAACCATGGCATCCATCAATGACCAAAATGGCAGAATGATACATTCAGTGAGAATATCAGCAAACAGTCAAAACATTGATTTTACCAAATACCTGAATGGTATTTACTATATCAGATTAACCAACCAGGAAGTGCTGAAAGTGGTTAAACAATAAAAAAGGCCCCCATTGGTTAAAGTCAATGGGGGCTTAATATTAATTAAAATTTAATCTATCAATTCACTCCATCCACCTGCATCTCCTTATTAATTTTCAATACAAGCCCCTGCAACACTTTGCCGGGCCCGGCTTCTGTAAACCAGGAAGCCCCATCTGCAATCATAGCCTGTACACTTTGCGTCCAGCGAACGGCACCAGTAAGCTGGTCAATTAAGTTTTGTTTTATTTCGTCTTTATCCATAACAGCTTTGGCTGCTACATTCTGATATACCGCACAGGTGGGGTTATGAAATTTAGTAGATTCAATTGCAGCCTGGAGTTCTTTTTTTGCAGGCAACATCAATGGGGAATGAAAAGCGCCACCAACAGGCAATACCAATGCTCTTTTGGCACCGGCTGCTTTCATTCGTTCACATGCAATTTCAATCCCTTTTAAAGAGCCACTTATTACCAACTGACCCGAACAATTATAATTGGCCGGCACAACCACTTCACCTGTTTCGTTTTGTATTTCCATACATATTGCTTCGGCTTTTTCATCTGCAAGGTTGAGCACTGCAGCCATTGTGGAGGGATTTAACTCACAGGCTTTTTGCATGGCAGTAGCCCGTACAGAAACCAATTGCAATGCATCTTCAAAACTTAAAGTTCCATTAGCAACCAATGCAGAAAACTCGCCAAGTGAGTGACCAGCCACCATATCCGGGGAAGCATTTTCTATACTTTTATAAGCCATTATTGAATGTAAAAAAACAGCAGGTTGAGTTACATTGGTTTGTTTTAAATCCGCCTCACTACCATTGAGCATTATTTCAGAAATTCGAAAACCCAGTAAATCATTGGCCTGTTCAAAAAGCCTTTTGGCAAAAGCACTGTTCTCATAATGCTCTTTACCCATTCCTGGAAATTGTGAACCTTGTCCCGGAAAAATGAATGCATGTTTCATAGTTAATATTTTACCCCCATTAGTAACAAATGGATGAATAACAGTCATTTGCCACACCCCAAAAAAGAAAAAGTTTGATTGAATAACTTTCAATCAAACCTTAACTTCTGCAAATATACTCTTTAATGCAAATTGGTGCTTATTAGTTTAAGGAACTCACTTCGGGTAGAATTTTTCTGAAATTCACCATCAAAAGCGGAAGTAGTTGTAACTGAATTTTGTTTTTGTACACCACGCATCATCATGCAAAGATGTTTTGCTTCTATAACTACAGCAACACCCAGAGGATTCAGGGTTTCTTTTATCGCATCTTTGATTTGTACAGTCAAGCGTTCCTGTACCTGCAGACGACGGGCATAAACATCTACTACTCTTGCAATCTTACTCAACCCAGTTATCCAGCCATTTGGAATATAAGCCACATGTGCTTTGCCAATAAAAGGCAGCATATGATGTTCACACATGCTGTAAATTTCAATATCCTTAACTACAATCATCTCACTCACTTCTTCATGAAATTTGGCTGAGTTGATGATAGCCTTTGCATCAAGATGATAACCTTGTGTAAGGTATTGCATAGCCTTAGCAATACGTTCTGGGGTTTTAAGCAACCCTTCCCTTTCTGCATCTTCACCAATCAAGCTAAGTACTTCTTTATAACTCGACATCAATCCAGTTGTTACATTCTCATCATAATGTTCTATTTTCTGATATGCCATAAAGTAAAAATTCTAAATTAATAAATCCATATTTTAATTAGCCGGATATTCTACAAAATTGCGGGGTGTTTCGTAAAGTCTTACTACTAGTTCAAGTTTTTCATCTATAAAAGGCCGTAGAATATTAAATGTAACAATTGCAATATTTTCTGCAGTCGGATTCAGGTTTTTAAATTCCACTGTATCGAGATTCAGATTTTTATGATCAAATCGTTCAACAATTTCTCTGACTATTAAATCACTAAGTATCTTCATGTCCATCACATAGCCTGTTTCTATATCTGGTTCTCCCACTACTTTTACTTCCAGGTCATAATTATGACCATGGAAATTCGGATATGCACATTTTCCAAAGATCTTATCATTCGTGGCTTCATCCCAGTTGGGGTTAAACAAACGATGAGCTGCGTTAAAGCTTTCTTTCCTGTAAACTGCTACTCGATTACTCATACATCAATTTATGAAATTATATCAATACTCAAACCATTCAAATAACAACAAAGCATTTAAAATGTTCACTAAACCAGCTGCCTCCGAAATATTCCACATAAATCCTGGAAGTTTCTACCAGTTTAAGACAATGCAGTCTGATTGTATCCGACAAATGAAGTTCCAATCCAAATTAACCGGACTACTGTATTTCTCCCGTTATTAGCATTCCCTCAGCAAATGGGCGGAGGAAATTTCAATTTCAAAGGTAAGAGAAAGGAATAGTTTTTGTCCGCATTTAAAACCAAATGCAGAATTTTGCAGAAACAAACTTTTATGAAAAAGAATATTTTCTTCTTATTATTAACTTTCATCTTGATTAATACAGTTATTTCTTCCCAAACAATCATCCTGTCAGCAGAAGGAACAAAACAGGGAAAATTTAAAGGTGAAAGTAATAGAGTAAAATTTGCAGACAAATCCGAAATAAACGGGTATTTGCAGGAAGTGACATCACCCCGTGATGCCGGTTCTGGTTTAGCTACTGGAAAAAGGATTTATCAACCGATAATTATTCTAAAACAGTCAGGTGCGGCAAGCCCACAATTTTTCCAGGCACTCACTACTAATGAAATTTTGAAAAAGGTGGTAATTGATTTCTATAAAGCAGACCCCAGCGGGATAGAACAAAACCACTATTCTATTATACTGGATAATGTTACTGTAACCGGGTATAAACAATTTATCGGCCCGCTGGAAAATGAAAAATTCAATCCGGCAAACACTGTTTTGTATGATGAGATTAAACTTATCTTCCAAAAAATTACGGTGGAAGAAAAAATTGGCAAGACAATGGCCACAGATGATTGGGGGAATAATTTTAGAAGTTTACATGGATAAAAATTAATTTTCGCAAAACGGTATCAAATTAAAAAAATACAACCTGCACTAATGCTATGAATATTTTATTGGTTGCTGCAACTGTAATGGAGATAACACCATTCTTAGAATTTTATCGGAATGATAATAACGTAACAGAGAAACTAAACATCGATGTACTGATTACAGGGATCGGATTAACTGCCACTACTTATTCATTAGTAAAACAACTAACAATTAAAAAGCCGGACCTTGTAATTCAGGCAGGCGTTGGCGGTTCTTTTAGCAAAAGAATACAGTCAGGTACTGTAGTTGCAATAAAACAGGAAGCAATTGCAGACCAGAGTGTAATAGAATTAGATAAACTGAAGACTTTGTTTGATCTGAAATTAGTTCCACAAGATCAATTTCCGTTTCAAAAAGGATGGTTGGTAAATAAAAGTGAGGTTTTAAAAAAAGTGAAACTTAAAAAAGTAAAAGGTATTTCTATAAATGAAATAACCACCTCCAGGCAAAAAGTTATGTTTTATAAAGAAACATTTGATCCGGCTATCGAATCTATGGAAGGATCCGCCTTACACTATGTTTGCCTGATGGAAAATATTCCCTTCCTGCAACTAAGGGCTGTTTCCAATTATATTGCTGAACGAAACAAGAAAAACTGGAACATGAAAGAATCTATTATCAATCTGAACAAGGAACTAATACAATTGTTACAAAATTTATGAAATTAACACTTGGCTTTTCTCCCTGCCCCAATGACACCTTTATTTTTGATGCACTCGTAAATAAAAAAATTGATACAGCAGGATTCGAGTTTGATACGGTGCTGGCAGATGTGGAAACACTCAATCAATGGGCATTGGAAGGAAAACTGGATATTACCAAACTCAGTTTCCCTGCCTTTTTTAAATCTTTGGGGCATTATACATTACTAAATGCCGGTAGTGCAATAGGCAAAGGGGTTGGTCCACTATTAATTTCAGATACCCGACACGAACTATCGGAGGAAGAAATAAACCAGGCTTCTATTGCCCTTCCCGGAGTTAACACAACGGCCAATCTTCTTTTCAGTTTTGCCTACCCCGAAGCAAAAGATAAAACATTCATGATCTTTTCCGCCATTGAAGAAGCTTTGGTTAATAAAGAAATTGACCTTGGTGTAATTATTCATGAAAACCGGTTTACGTATCAGCAAAAAGGTTTATTAAAGGTAAAAGATCTTGGGGCATTCTGGGAAGAGAGAATGGAACTACCCCTTCCATTAGGTGGAATAGCCATCAATCAATCTTTGAAGCGATACGTTGCATTAAAAGTAAATGAACTGATACGAAAAAGCCTGGAATTTAGTTTTAGCAATTATCCGGTTATCACTGACTTTGTGAAACACCATTCACAGGAAATGAGTGAGGAAGTGATGCGGCAGCATATTGACCTCTATGTAAATAATTATAGTCTTGATCTCGGAGAAGATGGAAAGCTGGCGATCGAAAGCCTGCACCAGGTATTTCTGGAATTAAATAACCAGGAAGCTGATGATGAAGATATTTTGTTTTTATAATTCATTTGAATAGCAGTATTTAAAATATTCTTTCGAATTGGCCTAAGCCAAACAAATTTATTTCCGTTTATTCCTTTCCATATAATAAATGCTCAGCAAATACCCATTTTTTATATGCAACTATTTTGCAATCTGTTAACATGAAAATCATTTTATGAGACTTTACTTTGCCTTGAATAACCAAAAATCGAACAATTGCTATGCTTAAGTCAATTACTATAACTATTGTATTTTCCTTTTTGCTTTTCACTTCAATATTGTCACAAAACAATAAGGCAAATTCTTCAGAAATAAGGATTAATATCAATTGCAAAACAAACTGTGACTTTCAATATCTGAAAACAGAAATTACTTACGTTGATTTTGTACCGGATAGATTTCTGGCCAATGTTTTTATTCAGATCACTTCACAGCAAACCGGATCAGGTGGCGAAGAGATCAAACTTTTTTTTGCCGGTCAGGAAAATTTTAAAGATAAAGATGATACCCTGGAATTTATTCGCAGCAGTGTGGCCACTGAAGATGAATACAGAAAAGAATTGACAAGATATCTTAAACTTGGGCTCACTTCTTATATTGCTAAAACAAGCATCGCTTCCAAAATCAATATTACAGCAGAAGTAAAAAACGGTGAAACACCACTGAACGATATCCGTAATAAAAAAGACGCCTGGAATTCCTGGGTTTTTAACCTGGGCTCCAGTGGTTCCCTCAATAAAGATGATTATAGTAAACAGTACAGGTATACTTTTCGAATAGATGCCAATAAGGTAACTGATAAGTTTAAGATCAGCAGTGGCATCAATTATTCAAAAAACAGAAGAGAAATAAAACTGGATGATTATGATAATGTTTTTATTAATGATAATTACGGGGTATATTTCAATCCTGTAATCAGCCTGACAGATCATTGGTCATATGGTTTCTATTCTGCCTATATACACAGTACTTTCAGCAACTATGAAACGCAATTTCTTTTTCAACCTGCATTAGAGTACAGTATTTTTCCATATAAAGAGGCAGTTAAAAAATCAATTAAACTTTTTTACCAGATCGGACCATCCTGGAATAAATACATCGATTCATCATACTATAATAACACAAGGGATAGAACTTTTCAACATTCCCTGTCACTCTATGCAAATTTTGTACAAAAATGGGGAAGCCTGAACGGATGGGCCTCCTGGAACAGTTATCTGAACTCCTTTGATTTGTTGGGTCAAAAAGTAAAAGGGAAAGACGTAAACAATATATCGGTGGGCGGCTATCTGGATTTCAGAATAGTGAAGGGATTATCATTATATATCAGTTCTTATGCCGATTTTACGAAAGGTATTTTTCCAAATATCAGAAAGGCAGACTTCAATAGTGATGATATTCTTGCAAATGTCCGTCAATATCCTACCACTAATACAATTAATACTGCTGTAGGAATTAATTATCGCTTTGGATCGATTTATAATAATGTAGTAAATCCAAGGTTCAACAGAGATGGCGGAGGTTTCATTTTTTGATAATTCTTATTTTCTTAATGCATTCCCATACACTTCCAAACATCTTTTCCTTGCAACTTCATGCACTACAATTGGCCTGGGATAAGTGAAATCTTCGAATTCCGGTAACCATTTTCGTATGTACTTAAATTCCGGATCGAATTTTTGTGTTTGTAAATATGGATTGAAAACCCTGAAATAAGGTGCCGCATCACAACCACTGCCTGAAGCCCACTGCCAGCCGCCATTATTAGCAGCCAGATCATAGTCGAGTAATTTTTTGGCAAAGTATGCTTCTCCCCATCGCCAGTCAATCAACAAATGCTTGGTAAGAAAACTTGCTACAATCATACGGACACGGTTGTGCATAAAGCCAGTAATATTTAATTCCCTCATTCCTGCATCTACAATCGGGTAACCGGTTTGCCCATTGCACCATGCTTCAAATTCTTCTTCATTATTTCTCCAATTGATTTTATCATAATCAGGTTTAAAGGCATTCCCCACTACTTTGGGAAAATGCCACAATATCATGTGATAAAAATCCCTCCAGATAAGCTCATTAAGAAATGTTTCATTCAATGCACCTGCTTCACCAGCCAACTCACGGATGCTGATAGTGCCGAACCGGAGATGTACACTTAACCTTGAAGTTCCCTGAATAGAAGGTATATCTCTTTGTTCTTTATAATTCCGGATGATCTGCCCCTTCCATTCCTTTCCTGGAAATTGCAGGTTGGTACTCTTAAAATTCATTTCCGTCAACGAAATAAGTTTTCGTTCAGGCTGCTTAAAAAAATTAGAAAAGTATTTTGAATTGGAGTAAGGTTTCAGATGAAATTCAGTCAGTGTTGTTTTCCATTTTTTTGAATAGGGAGTAAAAACGGTGTAAGGTTTTCCATCATCTTTCAGCACTTCATTTTTTTCCAGTATTACCTGGTCTTTGAAAGTCTGAAACTCAGCTCCATTTTCCTGAAGCAAACTTTCAATGGCTGTATCTCTTTGCTTTGCATAGGGCTCATAATCATGATTAGTAAAAACCTTCCTGATCTCATATTCTTTAAGCAATTCTTTATAAACATCTGTTGGAAATCCATAGCGTACATCCAGCGTTGAACCTATTTTTATTAGTTGCTGCTGTAAATCCTGTAATGTGGTATGGATGAATTCCACCCGACTGTCGGGTTGTTCATCTAACTCGTCCAGGATATTTCGGTCGAAAATGAAAATGGGTAAAACCGGGTGTGCTTCTTTTAAGGCATTATATAATCCTGCATTATCGCGGAGACGAAGATCCCTTCTGAACCAGAAAATATTTATGATGGGTTTCATACAACAAACAACAATATCAGCGGGAAATTGTTTTCACAAAGCGGTTATAAATAAGCACTGTTTTATTGTTACTATAAGTTTTGGCACCGAATTGTTTCACCCATCGGATGCCATTGATAGCATTGGTCAGGAAAACTTCATCTGCATTCCTGATATCACTTGCAGAAATTGTTCTTTCTTCCACGATCCACCCTTCCCCCTTTTTTCTCAGTTTTTCAAGCAGCATTCTTCTCATCACTCCATTTACACAGGCCTCGTCCAATGAAGGAGTACTGATAGTGTCTCCTTTGATCAAAAAGATATTAGCAATGGTGGAATCTGCTATACCTCCTGATGTATTAAAGACCAGGCAATCATTCAATTTATTTTCTTTGGCGTATAGTGCTGCCATGGAATAGGGAAGGAAGTTTGCCGATTTCAGGTTGGAGAATTTATCGCAACTCTTTTCAGCATCGGGATATATATCAATTAACAACCCATTTTCATTCAGTGAATTAATTGTAGTGTTCAGTGGCCAGCATTCGATCACATATTGAAGTGTTTTATCTTCATCATATAATCCGCCATTCCCCCTAAAAACAGAAAGCCTGATTCTTGCAAGGATATCACAATTATTCTTCCGGCACAACTGAAGTATCTCCTGTTCTAATTTTTCTTTTGTAAAAAGTTTTGGGATAATGAATTTAAGCAGGTTCAATCCATGAAATAATCTTTCGAAATGAAAAATTGATAATTCAATTGTACCATTCTGCATTTTCATTGTTTCAAACAAACCATCACCATAACGGTAGCTTCTGTTGGAAACCAGCAATACAGGCTCTTCTCCTGAAACCATCTTACCATTGTAACATATAAAATTCATTTGGCTAAAGTAAAATAAAAAAAGCCATCCCGGCTAACCGAAATGACTTTAAAATATTATTTCCTCTATTAGTAACCTAATGCGGAATTTTTAGAAAGAACTTTAAGCCTGCTCTACCAAACCTGCCTTAACTGCATACATAACCAGGCCTGCCATAGATTTAGTACCTGTTTTCGTTTTCAGTTTATCACGGATAGCTTCCACTGTTCTTGGACTGAGGTCCACTATATCAGCAATTTCTTTTGTGCTCTTTTCATCACACATCAACTTAAGTATAGTTACTTCCTTATCAGTAAGCTGTACATCCTGCGGCATGGAAGATTCATTATGGCGTTTTGTACGCAATCCACTCAAAAGTGCCTTATTGGTAAGATCATTAAAAAAGAAATCATTTTCGTACACCTGCCTTACAGCTTCGTAAATCATTTCTGATCCCGACTCTTTTGTAAGATATGAATTGGCGCCAATCTCCATCATCTTGCTGATAACAGAATGATCATTATGCATGGACAGCATAATTACTTTTACATTTGGATACAATTTTTTAATCTCCGGCAAAGTTGTTAGTCCATCCATAATTGGCATTTGTATATCCAGTAATACTACATCCGGCTGAATATGACGCAGCAGGTTTAATAACTGCATACCGTTTTCAGCTTCGGCAACCATTTGTATGTCTTTACGGCTTTGAAGCGATGTTTTTACACCGGTGCGGAATAATGCATGATCATCGGCAATCGCTACTTTAATTACTTTGTTTGGCTCTGGGTTTTTCATCTTTTTGGATTATTAATAAAAAATTGGATTTAGTAAATATTCTGAGTGCAAGTTGGAGAATTCCTGCAACATATACCATAGTGAAAGTACTTGATTTCGTAATTGCGGAAAGTACCGCTACTTAAAAAATGTAACGAATTAATACGAGGCAGTTTCTGAAATTTTACGTAGCAGTCAGTAATTGCCGAAGAGATTAAAAAGGGCAGTTATGCTCTTGTTATGTGTTGTAATGAAATATATTTTTGTTTCCGAAAGTTGATTGACATGATGAGTTGTTTTTATCCATCAAATGTCCTAACCGTCCAGAAAGAATTTCCAACGATCCCTTGAAAAACCAAACCGATTTTTATCGGAATAATTCACCGGCCAATCAACTTTCTTTTTTTCTGTAATTGCTAACAACAACGGCAGATTAAATCATCGTCCCGTTTTTTTGATCCAAACCCTGTTGATTAAAAACCAAAAAACTGTTACCCCTGTCCCTGTGAAGCACAATGTTTAAAGATCTTTCTTTTCATAACAGTAACATCAAAAGCCCCGGTCCTCATAACGCCGGGGCTTATTTTTTTACGGGATTCTGAGGCCAGCGGCTTAGATAATCCATTTCTGACTTATTGGTAAATCTTGAAAGCAGCATCAGAGAAAATCAGTACGCTTTCTCCGCAACAAGGTAGGCTCTTGGTTCGCCAATAATAAATTTTTTACGGCCGGGGATGCTGTAAATCTCTTTTAGCTGAAGACCTGCGGTATTTAACATGGCTTCCATTTCATTAATGGAAAAAATATAATCAATGCCAACTTTTACTTCCGTTTTTCCATCGGCAGATATCATAGTGCTTTCTGTTTCTACACGATTGGGTTGAAACAAGAATTTTGATTCATTCAGAAATTTGATTTCCCCTACATTACTCCAACTCCTCTCTTTAAAATTTTTTATGGCAATTTCAGCAAACGACCAGCTATTGATTAACAAATGTCCTCCTCGCTTTAAATGTGATGAAATATTTGTCAGCAGTTTTGTAGTATCACTGGCATTAAAAAAATTCAAACTGTTACCCATGCATATTACCAGGTCATAAATATCTTCGGGTATAAAAGTAATTACATCAGCTTTTTCAATTTTTAAAGGAAGACTTTCCTTTTCAGCAACCTGTTTTATTTCATCTATATATTCTCCCAGGTTATCTACCGCAGTTACACTTACACCATTTTTTGCTAATGCTATAGCATGACGTCCATAGCCGCACATCATGTCCAGCACTTTAAAACCGGGTTGCATGTTAAAATAAGAAAGCATGAAATCAACTTCTTTTACAGTCAGTTCGTCCGGAATAATTGATTTCCAGATTTGCTTGTAATAACCATCAAAAAAAGTATCGTTGATATTGCTCATCTGAAAAGATTGCGGGGTTAAAAGAAAGTATTTCTTATTGTCCGATTTACCGGTTCATCTTATTCCAGTAATTTATTTCTGGTGGCATACATCACCAGCCCGGCAATTGTTTTGGCTCCCACTTTTTGTTTCATATTCTGCCGTATCGTTTCAATGGTTCGGGGGCTCAAAAAAACTTCTTTTGAAATATCTTCAGTGGTTTTATCATCTGCAATCAACTTAAGAATCTTTAATTCTTTTTCAGAAAACTTAACCGGGTTAGGATAGAATTGTCTTACCGTTTTTTTATGCTGCAGTTTAAGCAACACTGCTTTATTCACCAGGTCGTTAAAATAAAAATCATCATTCATGCAGGTAAGAATAGCCTTGTAAATCTCATCGGGGTCGGTGGTCTTGGTAAGGTAAGCGTTGGCACCCATCTCCATCATTTTGGTAATCATCTCCTGGTCATCGTACATGGTAAGTACGATTATTTTTAATGCCTCATATTCTTTACGTATCAGGCTGATGGCATTTATACCATCCACTTCTGGCATGCGGATATCCATTAAAATAACATCCGGCAGTTTCAGTTTCATTTTATGCTGAAGGTCTTTTCCATCTTCAGCTTCCCAGATTATTTTAAGGTATTCCCTGTCTTTGAGTGCCATACGGATACCGTCTCTGAAAATTTTGTGGTCATCTGCTATTGCCACTTTTATTTCCTGGGTACTCATTGTATTGGTTTTTACTTTTTAAAGGATTTTTCAATAAGCAAAACATGTCTTGCGTAAAAGTACTCTTTTTTAGTATTAATACGAGATTTCTTTGGTTTCGTTCAAGGCAGACGTATGTAATAACTTCTTTTAGGTTCTATTTAATGGAGAAATTTGGAATCTGCCTTTGTTGGCCATGCTCCATTGAAACTTTGCTTAGGCGAGCGGCAAGCAAGGATGAAAAGGATTGGAAGGATAAAACGGATTTTTTGTTTTGCGAAGTAATTTAAATCCATTCTTATCCTTTTGATTAAAAAATTTACTATTTAAAAACGGGGGTGAATATAGTCTTCCGGCTAAACCTTAATAAAATCCATTTAATCCGGTCATCCTTGTTCTTTATTAACCTGACTTTTTTAGTGCTTCAGTTTTGGGGATTCATTCAATCTATTCTTCCATGGTATTTCTGTTCTAATTTCTAATTTCCTGGTTCTGAATATTTATGACTCTTCTCTTTAACTGTATCACCTCGGGAAAGTTTGTTCAAGTCATAAAATAAAAGAAAAAGTATGTTGGGTATGGGTAAAAACAACACTTTTTGCACTACAAAACAACTTCAACGTATATTTTCATCCTGCTAACCGTAGATTTTCATTTTAGTACCGGAAGACTACGAATGGTCGAGTAATTACCGAATGTTAAAAATTGCGAAGTACTGCTCTTGTGTGGCCTGAATTCTGTTTTTATGTTTGTACCAGTTGATTGACAGAAGATCGAGCCCCTTAAATCCATCCGATGTCCTTAAAAACCGTCCTGAATTTGATTTCCAAATCCTTTGAATGCTATTAGCGAAATCCAATGTCAATCAACTTTTTTTCATTTTTTTAATGGTTTTAATATCCTTCCTAGCTGATTTATTTTATTTGTCAAAAAAGGCACTTTCAGACTTTTAAACCTGCCAATTTTCACCCCTTCTTTTATCCACACCTGTTAATAACCGAACTTTTCCGGAGTAAGATTACTATTACTATACCCGTAATTTTACTATTTTTACTAAGAAATTTTACGTAATTTGCACTAGTATGAATACGATGCAAAAAAAGCCGAAAGCCTTATTGGGATTGAATTTTATGAGTAAATACCAATTATTATGAGGATTTACACTGATTGTAATTTTTGGTGCTTATAGCAACTTTTACCTATTATTTCAATATTGAAAGTATTTAAAATGTTACTGTTATGAAAAGGTATGCTACTGAAGTTGAGGAAATCTTTTTTTGGGAAGATTAATTTTGTCATTCCCAAATTCTGAAAGGATTTATTATTATTAAAAAGTTTTTCTATTTTTGGTCAAAATCCAAATTATAGAAAAGCTTTTTTCATATACACTTGAATACTCCTACCTGCTTTTACCTTTCTTATTTTTGATAAGTAAGGCAAAAAAGAGTTCTCTTTCTATTGTTTTGTGTTCTTATGGATTGGTCTTTTTTTTCTTTCTTCATTATTATTACGATATACCAAGAAGCCTTTTGAAGGTTAAGCAAGCTTTTTATACTCTTCTTGAATATTCCTTTTTTGCTTTTATTGTTTGGCAAAGTATTCAAAACAAGAAGATTCGAACTGTTATAGTAGTATTTTCTTTCTTATTTTTCATCTTTCAATCTCTTTATTTCTTTTTTTTCAAACTACAAAAAATAGATTCAATTCCTATTGGTGTTGAAACAATCATTTTATTCCTTTTTGCATTTTTGTATTTTCAACAATACTTTAAAACTAACCTTACAAATAATATATATGAATACTCAAGTTTTTGGCTTGTTGTAGGTATCCTGATTTACTTGGGTAGTAGTTTCTTTTTTAATATACTTGCAAATCATGTTACGCCACAGCAATTTGCTGATTATTGGCACTTTACTTATATACCTGAAATTATTAAGAACCTTTTATTTGGTTTAGTGATAATTGGCTACCCTTTTAAACAAATTAACTCGGTTAAAACAAAATCAACAGATATACCTAATTTAGACATGATCTAATAAGCAACCACTACCTCACCACCATGTTTTTCCTCCAAGCCACCAGTTCATCAGTCTCTTTTGTGCTTTTTTTGGGCACTGTGGGTATGGTAATACTTACAGTTGCGTTAATCATCTTTATCATTATGCACCAGCGCCGGGTGCTTGCTTTTCATAAAAAAATACAACAGATGGAAGCCGACCAGCAAAAAATATTGCTGAACGCCTCCATAAAACTGCAGGAAGAAGAACGCCAACGCCTTGCTGCCGACCTGCATGATGATGCCGGCCCGTTACTGGCTACCGTTCGCCTGTACCTGAACGAAAACCTGGTAAACCAGGATAAAGCCTCTCAATTACAATCCATTTACCAGGCAAGACAGATTGTAGATGATACCATCCAATTGGTACGTAACATCAGCCATAACCTGATGCCACCCACCCTGAAAAATTTTGGTCTGGAGTCTGCAGTAAACGACCTTTTCCAGAAAATAAGCGGTTCAGGCAGTATTAATGCCAGTTGCCGATTTCATGATTATAAAGAACGACTGAAAGAAGAAAAAGAACTCATCATTTTCCGGGTAGTACAGGAGTTGATCAATAATATTCTGAAGCACAGTAATTCAAGTTTTATCCACCTTACCCAAAATACACATGAAGAGAAATTCTACCTCCGTATTCACCACGACGGAAGGGGAATTGTTCAGGCCGATTTTGATAAACTGAATATCAGTAATGTTGGACTGGGATTGAAGAACATTACCAGCCGCCTGCGTCTTATTAACGGAAACATCAATTTTGAAAAAGATATTTCTCAAACCTATTACAAGGTTACCATAGAACTGCCCAAAGAAGAACGGTACGGAATTTAATTCCCGTATCATTTGTATTGAATCGGATCCACATTTGAATAAAACATCAATTCAATCCGTTAACTTTGAAAAATAGCTGATATACTATGGGAATCATTAAGGTAGCAATAGCTGATGATCATAAAATCTTTCGCAAAGGTGTAATTCTATCACTTCGCCTGTTCTCTAATATAAAGTTTGTATTAGAAGCAGAGAATGGCGATGAATTGCTGAAAGGGTTGCCCGAAGCCCAGCCGGATGTTGTATTGATGGATCTGCGAATGCCCGGAAAAGACGGCATAGAAGCTACCAAAACCATCAGCAAACAATTTTCTCATATAAAAGTACTGGTGCTAAGTATGTACGAAGATGAACGATTTGTTTATCACATGATGGAAAACGGCGCCAACGGTTATTTACTGAAAAGTGCAGAGCCTAATGAAATTAAAAGGGCTATTATGGAAGTATACGAAAAGGGATATTACCTTAACAATTTTGTAAATCGTATCCTGCTGAAAAAATCGCATGCCCGTCAAAAAATTATTCCTTCTCTTAATAGCGAAATCACACTCAGCGATAAAGAAAAAGATGTTCTCCGGTTTATTTGTATGGAATTTACCGCAGCAGAAATTGCACAAAAAATGGAAATCAGTCCCAGAACTGTAGAAGCCATCAAAGACAGGCTGATGGAACG
>JBARSW010000180.1:0-1867 GCA_049644925.1 Chitinophagaceae bacterium
TGTCTGTCAATGAAGGGGTGTATTTGAACCGAATCTATTCCAGTTCTGCAATTTGCTGTTTCAAAAAATCCATTAGTTCCTTTATATAAGCCGGGGAAGAGTTAAATTCAATTCCTGCTGCTTTATATAACTCCGGGACAGTACGGGTATTACCAAGGCTTAGTGCTGTTTTGTATTGTTCCAGCGCTATCACGGGATCTTTTTTATAATTACGCCACAAAGCAATAGCCCCAAAATCACTGAAACAATAAGCAGCCATATATAATGGAAGAGTATATATTGCCATATTTTTCTGAAAGCCGCTACTAAAAATATTTTCGTAACCCGAATAATCGGTTATTCCACCCGTGTATTGTCTATGATATTCTGTCCATTTATTATGTCTTTCTTCTGTAGAATGTGTGGGATTTTCATACATCCATAATTGAAAGGTCTCAGCCATTGCATATAAAGGCAACACCTTTATAATTTCTTTCAACTTTGTTTTTTTCGCCTGATTCAAATCCTCTGGATTCAGATAAAAGATACCCCAGAATTCCATACTTATTAACTCCATAGCTTTTGAGGCAACTTCAGCAATTTCCAATGGTACATCTCTAAAAAAAGAATATTCCATATCAGCACAAAGCATTGAATGTATAGCATGTCCTCCTTCATGTATTAAGGTATTTAAATCACTGGCTGTGTTATTATTATTATGAAGAATAAACGGAACCTTTGTTTCCGGGAGATAAGTAGTGTAAGCTGCACCTTTCATTTTATTTATCCTGGGATCTAAATCAAAATTACCTGTTTCTTTCATTCGTGCAAGTCCGGTACCAAAATATTCATCAATGTGGCTAAAACATTGAATTGTCTTATTTAGTAGTTCTTCGGTGTTTTCAGAAGGTTTGAGCGGAGGGCGGTCAGTAAGCGGAACTTGTGAATCCCAGGGTCTCAAAACATCTAATTGCAAAAGTCTTTTTCGTTCTTCCTTTATCTGTATCTCCATAGGCACCACAATATCTGCAATCGAACTATACATCTGCCTGCATTCTTCTATGGAATAATCAAACCTTCCCCATTCAGCAAACTTATAGGAGTTATAATTATCAAAGCCTGCATTCTTCGCTATCTTATGCCGTATAGCAATTAGTTTTGATAATAAATCATCCAGCTTTTCAGAGTCCTGTAATAATACTTCCGATGCTATTTGAAAGATCTGTTCTCTCTTAGTTCGGTCTCTGTCTTCCAAAAGCACACTCATACGATCAAGGGGTAGTTGTTTCCCCTCGTAATTAAAGGTCTGTGTCCCTATAATTTGGGTATATTTATTTTGCAAGATTGCTTCTTCGCCAAGTAATGTATCGTTTTCAGCATTGTATGTCTCGAGGTCGCTTTTAATTTTTCTGAAAGCAGGAAAAAAATCCTCCTCATCTATTTCTTCAAAAAAGGGACTATCGGTTAATTTTAATTTAAATTTATTTTCATAAGCTAAAATACCTGGTTGAAGGAGAGTCACAAACTTCTCATACGCCTTCGCTGTATCTTCATCATTTGTTTTGGTTGTAGTGTTAATGCCTAACCTTGTCATGTACTCACCTACAGCATCCCCTAACTCATCGCAATGTTTAAGCCATGCTTTCAGATCTTCTTTATTTTTAATTGTCTCGTTTTCCAACTTATCGTAATAAGGTTTCAGGTTTTGCCATTGGCTGATGTCCAGAGTCTGCGGAAGGAAGGTTCTTTTTGAAGTGTTAAGTGCTATCATAATTTTTAAATTTTAATTGTTTGAGAAACTGAAAAAGACATTACAAATAACGGTCGGCGATATGAAACTCAGCAATTTATTGGTTGCTATCTTGTTTATCGGGATAAACGAAACTAC
>JBARSW010000181.1:0-1709 GCA_049644925.1 Chitinophagaceae bacterium
CTGCCTACTAATCCTTCCCCGGCGAATAATGCAGCTTCTCCATCCACCAGTCCAACGTTATGCACTACCGTTAGTGATGCGGATAATACCAACCTGGAAGTACGATTCTATGGCAGGAAGAAAACCAGTTCTGGTGCAAAATTCACCATAGTTGGTTTGCCGGATACACAATTTTATACAGAAGAAGTACAAGGAACTAATAGTAGTGGTGGAGGACATAATGGAATCTTTAAGTCCCAAACACAATGGATAGCCGATCACCGTATAGACAGCAGTATTGCCTTTGTAGTACAATTAGGCGATTGTGTGCAAAACGGAGATAATCCACCGGGTGCAGACGACCAGATAGAATGGAAAAGGGCTGATACGTCAATGAAAAAAATTGAGTTCCCGAATGTTCCTGTAATCGATGGTATTCCTTATGGAATTTGCGTTGGCAACCATGACCAGGGAACAATTGGCAATCCAGATTTACCCAGTAATAATTATAACTCCTTCTTTGGTTCTTCCCGGTTCACTGGAAGGGCTTATTATGGCGGTCATTATGGAACAGACAATGATAATCATTACGAATTATTTACAGCCGGCGGTATAGACTTCATACATATCAGTATTGAATATTACCCGAATGGTACAACGGCATCATTACAACCTGTCTTGGATTGGGCTGATGGTTTATTGAAAACATATCCCAACAGGAAAGGTATACTCTCCAGTCATAACATGTTGACAACCGGTAATTCTGCTAATTTCCAGGGGCCTGGCCAAAAAATCTACGACGACTTAAAAGACAACCCTAATTTAATATTAATGCTGGCAGGGCATGTTGCCGGAGAAGGACGCCGCACTGATGTATTTAATGGCAATACTATCCATACAATAATGGCGGATTATCAAAGCGGTTATACCAATGGCGGAAATGGTTATCTCCGTATTATGCAGTTCTTACCGGCCCAAAACCTGCTGAACATACGAACCTATTCTCCTTATAGTAATAGCTCATTAACAGGATCAGGCAGTCAATTCTCTCTGCCAGTAAATCTATCTGAAGAGTTTACTTTACTTGGAACTAATTCTAATGTTGCTTCTGGTTCGCAAACCTGTTTACAATGGCCTTCACTCGACCAGTTAACAGAATATGAATGGTATATTGAAGTAACCGATGGTGTTAATACGACAACAGGGCCTGTCTGGACATTTACGACACCAGCCAATAGTCCGTTACCTGTAAATATTATTTCTTTCAAGGCCGAAGCTGAAAATAGAAAAAAAGTTAAGATAACCTGGACTACGACTTATGAGAGAGATAATAGTCATTTCGAAATACAGCGTTCGGGTGATGCAATAAATTTTACAACTATTGGAACAACACAGGGGGTAAACAACTCCAACACTTTACAGGATTATACTTTTTATGACAATCTGCCATTAAAAGGACTTTCATTCTATCGCTTAAAACAAGTAGATTTGGACAACAGGGCAACTCTTTCAAGAGTTGAAAGGGTTAATATTTCAGATACGAAAAACCTGGTTGAAGTTTTTCCAAATCCTGTTTCAGGAAACAATTTTACTATTAAACTGTTAAAAGATATAAATGGAACAGTAGATGTGAGAGTATTTGACATAAAAGGTGGTTTACAAATACATCAACAATATTCTAATAGTAATTTCATTACAATCAACCACCATTTAACCCCGGGGCTTTATAC
>JBARSW010000182.1:0-2092 GCA_049644925.1 Chitinophagaceae bacterium
TCCGGGTACATTGTTGTTACTTCGTAAGATTCTCCTGCGATGGCATCCTGCAAATTTTCTTTGGTTGTTTTTACAGTAAATTCTGGTTTTATTACCGGTACACTAACGCCAGACTCCTGCAACACTGCTTTATGATTATTAGCATGGATATTTTCTGCAGTAGATGCAGCTTTAAAAAGCAAAGCAATCTGATGGTATCCTTCCTGCTCCGCTTTTTTTGAATAAGCGGCATACTTTGCGCTGGCAGTAGTTTCTCCTTTATAAGCTTCCAGCATATTCTCTGTCGTTTTTGCATTGGCATCATTACTGGTTACATCACTTGCAGATTTTGCTTTTGAGGTCTTGTCATTTTTTTCATTCTCTTTTTCATCGTCCTCTTCTTCTTCTTTTTCATCAGTTTCATTCGTTGCTTTTTGGTTAGCTGTGTCAGCATTATTTTGTGCCGGAGCTTTCATCTTTGCATCCGTATTATTATTGCCACAAGAGGTAAGAAATAAACTGCCTGCAATTAGTAATGTTATGGGAATAAATAATAGCTTTTTCATTGTCTTTTGTTTTACTTGTTTTAAATAAATTATAAAACAAAGATGCTATTGCAGCTCTTTACCATGCCTTTGTAGTTTCTTAAGATTGGCTAAAGATTATGCCGGAAATTGAAGCGAAAAAGTTGTGTTGCCGGAGGTGCTGGTTACCGAAATATCCAGGTGTTGCAGGTCTGCCAATTTTTTTACAATAGCAAGCCCCAAGCCGCTTCCTGCAACCAGGGAACTTCTTGAATCATCGGTACGATAGAAACGGTTAAATAAATAGGGAATCTGCTGTTGAGTAATTCCGGCACCATCGTTTGTAATCGAGAATATTTTGGTTTCATTATCCCAACTATAAATAATTTTTCCATTAGCCGCTCCATATTTTATGGCGTTGCTTAAGAGATTGTCTATTATTACAGACAAGAAAAAGCTATCTGCTTGTACGAAAGCGGATTCATCAATGGTTGATGTAGTTTGTAATGCTTTCCCCTGAATTTGTTTGCTAAATTTTAATTCTGCTTCTTTCAACATTTTATGGAGAGAAACAGTTTCTTTTTTTACAGAGCCTGATTCAAAACGGGCCAATTGTAATAATTGGTCGAGCAAATGATTCAGCCGGTCCGTTTGAGTAATTACCTCTTTTATTTTTTCTTCATATTGTTCGGGTTCTCTTTTTTTGCGGAGCAATACTTCCAGCGTACCCCTTATGGCCGCAAGCGGAGTCCTTATTTCATGCGAAGCATCGGCAGTAAATTGTTTTTGCTGTTGAATACTGCCATCTATACGACTTAGTAATTCGTTTATAGTATTTGCCAGGTGATACAATTCATCTTCATTTTCGGGCAATGGTAAACGGGTATGTATATTAGCATCATTAATAGCTGAAGCGGCATGAATTAGCTGATGAACCGGAGCGATAGATTTAGATGCAGCAAAGTAAATAACCCAATAGAGAACCAGTAAAAGGATAGGGAATGAAATGCAAAGGGTTATGAGCAGGTTATTTAACACATAGTAGGATTCCTGTTGCGAAACACCTATTGTCAATTGGCCAATAACTTTTTCTTCGTCATTTTTAACAGGAAACTGGCCAAGCCGAAGCCTTTGTTTGTCTATCTGGGTATTATAAAAATAAGCTTTATCATTATTGGCTCTAAGTAAGAAATGACTAGACTGCAGGTTAGCCGATTTGAAAATGACCTTTTCCCGATTATCTACTATCTGAATAAAAGTTGGATTAACTTCCACTTTATTGTGTTCGGCTTCCTCCCATTCCGGCATTTTATTGATGATGATACTATCGCCTTTCCAATCAAGAGTATTTAATATTTCTTCCTTTTCCAGTAAAATATCGTTATCCAAATGGCGGTAGGAGCTTAAATATACAACTGCATAAATAATAATAAATACTATAGCCGTTGTTATAGCAACAGCCAGGGTATTAAAAAGTGCAATCCGTTTTTTAAAGCTCAATTTCATTAAATATCATTTACACGATAACCAACACCCCGTATAGTTTGGACGAAGGATTCGTTGTCTTTTGTATCTAATTTCTTTCGCAG
>JBARSW010000183.1:0-9740 GCA_049644925.1 Chitinophagaceae bacterium
AAATTTCGGATTTCCTAAAAAAGTAATTGATAACATCAGGTTGGTTCGTCCGGAATTTATATAAGGCGATATATTTTCGAACATGAACGCATCAATACGGGTATCTCTGAAGTAGAAAACAGTAATAACAACAAATACAAGTAAAGCCGTAATGGCGAATAAAAAAATTGATTTTATAGATAATGTTGATTTTGATTCTTTCATAAGTAAGTATCATTATTCTTATGAACAGTTGATGTTTATCTATTAATATGTGAGGTTGATCCTGGTGCCAATTGTAAAAGTTTGAATTTTTTCCTTACCTGAAAAACCGGCTGACCCGGTAATGGCAAACAGGTTATACGGTAAATAGTAAAAGCCTATTCCATAAGCGCCATGCCAGTTGTTGGTTTTGTCATTCGGATGCCAAACCCTGCCGGTATTATAAAAGGTAGTCAAGCCAAAAGGTCCGGGTAAAATATAAGAATTGATATTAAAAAGTTTAACCCTTAACTCTATGCCACCGTAGAGAGTGGAGGTACCTGCATATCTGTTCTTTCTGAATCCACCAGGGTTATTGGCTCCTATGCTTAAAGCCTGGAAATATTCATAGCTTTTACTAAATATTTTTCCCGCTCCAACTTTTAAAACAGCCACCACTCTTGCCGGGTCCCGCTGACTTGCATAAATAGTCATGTCAGTTGTATAACTCATGAAATCTTTACTTGCAGAATTAATACCTGCCACATATTGAAACTGGTTTTGCCATTGCAATCCACGGGTAGGAAATAAATTATTATTCCTGTTGTCAAAATTCATTGCCAGTTTACCACCGAGATAAGATTTTTTACTGAAAACTGCGGAAGAGTCAAGTCCAAGTTCACGGGGATTGCTTAAAATGTTTTTCAAATTATCCTGGTACCGGTTGGAATAAGAATAAAAGTATGGGCCTGCAAGCAGATGCAATTTCTCAAAAAATCTTTTTCTGAATAAGGCTTCCAATTCTGTTGTTTTATACCGGGTTTGGTAATAATTATAATTCTTTTCAGCAATTGGTTCACTGTTATTACCAAGGCCAAAGAAATATTTTAATGCAGGAGAAGAATATTTTCCATTTATAACCAGGTCAAGATTACGGGTAATATGGTTGAATTCACCTGAGTATTTCGCCTGAAAAGCACGGTAGTCAACGGCATATAAAAAGGAAAGCTTCTGATCAGTCGCATACGGAAGGTTACTGAAGCCATAAGTTCTTCTGGAGATTGCGGCGCCTGCCAAAAAACCATCATCATCATTGTAACCTGCAATCAATTGAGGCAATCTGGTAGTATTATAATTAAACCCGGTTATGCTTTTATCATTAGCCGGCGCATCTTTTGAAAAACGGTTTTTAGTACGACTATTGTTTTTCACAAAATTACCACCATCTGTCTGATCGTATAGCAATGCTTCTACATGGCCTTTTATATCAAATGTATCATAACCTTTTCCGCCAATAATCCGGATTTTTATTGCAGAAGCCGCTTGTTCATCTATTTCAAATACATCGTTGTCATTTAAGCCAAAAAGCCTGATTTCCTTTGTTGTCCCCGCATTGAAAATCCTGTTATACATTATAAAGCTGGTGTCTTTTCCTCGTCCAATTGCATATACTCTTACCTGTAATCCTGCTTCCTCTTTAGTTATTTTGAAATATTCTTTTTTATTACTTCCTACGATGTTGACCTTTTTTGCAATGAAAGAATAATATTTCATTGCTTCAGTAGTCAGCAGGTTACGCCGGCTGATCATTTTGTTCTTAATTATTTGCCCATTAATACCTGCCAGTTCGATAGGTATTTTATTTACTGCATTGCTGATAATAGTATCCGACAACTGTTGTTGTACTGCCTTAATAGTTTTTCGCCAGTCGTCTTTATTTAACCCGGACAGAAAGAAGCGGTCAAAATCTTTTGCAGTATATCCAAGCCAGTTCACTTTTGGTATATTGTATTTGAAACCTTTTAAAAAAGGCAATGCTCTTCCGCTTACCATTTTTAATAAAAATCCATCGGAATAAAAAAAGGCCTGGTCCCTGTCTCTGGCAATAGGAGAATAAATTTTCCCTTTTCCTGTATCACCTACCGTCCATCTCCATTGATCAAAATGCCTGTCAAAATCACCAATAATTAAATCTAACATTCTTGCTTTCAACACTGCTGCCTGATCGGCTACATGATCATTATCATCCAACATTTTTTCAAACACTTTTGCAGTGGTTTTAGTATTACTTCCATCTGGAGAAGCATCTTTTTCTTCAAGGAAACAAACATTATTGGCAAAGAGTGCTCTGTATTTTCCCAATGCCGGATCGTCTGGAACAAAAAATAATTCAGAGTTTGCTGAAGATAACTGTAAGGCTTTCATCAATGCAGGAATGGCCAATGCGCCATATGGATGTGACGCTGAGTTCATTTCTGACACAAGGCCTTCGGCAAAAGTGTTCCTGAAGTTTGCAGGAATATTTTTTTTAACACTTTTTTGTAAGCTCCGCAATACCCATTCTCTTCCTTCTTTGTCCTGTAATTTCAACGATTTTGTTTGTTTGCCACCTCCTAAACTTATTATACGAAGGCCACCCTTTTCTTTACTGATATTAAATACTTTCATATTTACCGGAGTTGACCATTCGGGCCGGTAGTTTTGTCCTAAAAATAATTTCTTTAATCCATTTACGGGAGTGAAATCTGTTCTGGCAGCAATGGTGATGGTGTCTTTATTGTACAGTAATGGATTTTCAATATTACTGTTAACCGGTGTAATAATTGGGTTAATAGATTTTGAGAAGTTGAGAACATTGCCTGAATATTCTTTTTTTATACTGCTGTCGGATACTGTATAGAATGTAATAGTTACATTTTTATTTTTGGAAACCTCCATCACAGAAAATCCGGTAGAAGTAGAATTGTAAAGACTGTTTTTATCCTGCGAAGTTCGGGTTTGCTTACAACCGCCACCACTTACAATATAGTTGTAATCATTCTTTTTTATAAACTGCAGGTTATGATCATGACCTGAAACAAAAACCACATTAGATGAATTAGTTTTTACTGCTTCCGATATCAGCTGAATCATATTGGTATAATTCGGGTGCTTAATATCCTGAGGTGTGCCAAAAACACTCCTGGCGATAGGATATATTGAGCCAATTACTGGTAGTGGTATGTAAAGGCTCTTTTTAATATCAGTTAAAGGAAATATATGCTGTTTAAGTGTGTAATATCCTCCATGCATTCCATTACTTTCAAAGGGATGATGGCAGGCAAGAATTACCAGTCGGTTGGCATTACGGGAAATCATATCACCAATTTGTGCCACCAGTTCTTCTTTGGTCTTAGATGAACAGTCCGATTCAATTTCAGGTTTATCATAAGGATGAAGCCACCACTGGCTGTCAAACATAATAACAACTACGCTGCTGTCTTTTCCGGGAAACACTTCCACTGGTCCGGGACAACCATCTTCCGGATAGAATTTTACATTTTGTTTTCCGAGGAAGTCAACATATAACTGTTGACGAACGATGGCATCATAACCATTTCTTGAACCATTCTCCCAGTCGTGATTGCCGGGTATCATAAAAACTTTGGCAGGAGTATTGTCTGCAATAAATAATTGTGTATCTAAAACTGCTTTTGCTCTATCATAATAAGCAGTGTACTGCGGGTCTGGAAGGCCATGTTTGTATAAATTATCTCCCAGGTAAAGGATGGTTGTTTTTTTATCAAGAGGTATATATTGGCGAACAGCATCTACAACGGGGTGTTTGCCATTCGTAAGTTGTCCGGCATCACCAATCAGAACAATCCGTTGAACGATGGTATCTTCTTGTGCAAAAAGGTACAGGCTCAATAACATCCCCAATGTTAAAAGGAAAATATTTTTTTTCTTAATCACCTTGAAAGTTCAATTAAATTCACTCTGTTTCGATTATTCTGTTATTATCTGTTGTCATGCAGATATATGGTTTAATTTGTTTATTATTTGAAAGTGCATCAGACAAATAAAGTTTTCAATTTACACAAAACTTTCTGTCTAATTACGGTCTGTTTAAAAATTATCATTTCTAATAATTTTAAAGCTATTTTACAATCTGCACCTTTTTTTTAAGAGAACCTGACTTACAGGATAATAAAATTCCCGTAAACACCTTTTTTTTTAAAAAAATCGTATCTTTTGCAATCATAAACAAAAACCAAACATTTTAACTGACTAAACCTAAAGCCATGAAACTTCCTGCTATCGCTTCTCTAATCATCTTATTTTCTATAACAAATGTGTGTGCCCAGGTTAAAACTGATTCTGTTGCAACGGCAGGAACTCATTTTAATACAAGCAGTGCCAGGGCATTCTGGATGGGGGCTAATTACCGAAAGGAATGGAATACACCGATCAATGCACCAGTTATTAATTTAAGCGCTGAACATGGCGGACTAACACCCTTAAAAAAAGGTGGTGGTAAGCAAACAAAGTCTCTAAGACTGGAAGATCCACAGGGAAGAGAATATACGCTTCGATCCATTGCAAAATTTATTACCAGTAAAACGTTGCCTGGTGATCTGCAAAGTGAAGCGGCCGCCGATATAGTTTCAGATGGAGTCTCTGCTTCTTATCCCTATGCAGCTTTAACCATTCCTGTTTTGGCAGAAGCTGCTGGCATTCCACATGGCACCGCTAAACTTGTTTATATACCTGATGATGCAAAGCTTGGTGAATTTCGTACAGAGTTTGCCAATATGATGGCACTTTATGAGGAAAGACTTCCGGATACAGTTAATAAAGGATTATCTACTGACGAAGTAGTAGAAAAACTGGAAAAAGATAATGATAATGACGTTGATCAAATAGCACTTTTAAAAATAAGGATACTGGATATGTTTGTAATGGACCTCGATCGACATGAGGACCAATGGCTTTGGGGTTCTTACGACAATGGGAAGGGTAAAACCTATTTTCCAATGGCTAAGGACCGTGACCAGGCTTTTTATATCAATCAGGGCCTGATGCCTGGAATAATAAAAGGCCGTTCGCTGGTACCCCAGTTGGAAGGATTTAAAGCAAAAGCAAATAGTATCGCAAGATTCAATTTTGCTGCCCGTAACCTCGATCGGTTTTTTCTAAATCAACTTCCGGAATGGGATTGGAAAAATACAGCAGAATCCTTTGTTTCTAAAATGACCGATGAGGTAATTGAAAAGGCATTGGCGCAGCAACCAAAAGAAATAAGGGATATTTCTGCCGGTAAAATTATACAGACCTTAAAGGAAAGGCGCAACTACCTGGTAGAAGAAGTGATGGAATATTATCGGTTTCTTTCCGAAATAGTAAGTGTAACCGGCAGTGACAAAAAAGAAGAATACAATATGGTAAGGGAAGAAGATGGTTCTGTCTCACTCCAGGTTTACAAAATAGATAAGGATGGAAGTAAATCAACAAAAATGTATGAAAGAAGATTTAACTCCATGCACACTAAAGAAATACGTATTTATGGATTTGACGGGGATGATAAGTTTGTGGTGAATGGCAGTAGCGATAAAATTAAAATAAGGCTGATTGGGGGTGGAGGAAGTGACGTTTTTGAATACCCGTTAAAAACGCAAAGTGATGTAATAGTATATGATAAAGCTGATGGCAATAATTTATTATCGGGTGGGTTTAAAAATAAAATGTCGAATGACACTGCCGTAAATTCATTTCGACGACTTGATTATAAATATCAATTCCAGTCTTTTTTCGTAATGGTAGGATACAATCCGGATGATGGTCTGTTTTTGGGGCCAACATTTAAATATATAAGGCACGGTTTCCGGAAATCTCCTTACAAATCGATTAATCAATTCAAAGGGTTGTATGCTTTTTCTACTAAAGCAGTGAATGTGAGTTACCATAATGAATTTATTTCTGTTTTTGGGAAGAGAACAGATATTGTATCAGACATAGATTATAAAGGGCCAAACAATACTTCTAACTTTTTTGGTTATGGGATGAACAGTGTGTACGACAAAACAAAAAATGGGAAATTCAAGTATTATAGAATCCGGTATGATCTCGGTGACATTGCAATTCAGCTGAGACACCGTTTTTCAGATAAAGTGATGTTTTCAGCAGGTCCAACTTTCCAGTTTTATTCTTATGATTCAACAGATAAATACAATAAGTTTAGAAATGTGGAATTGAATTCCCTGAGTGGTTTGAACCAGGCAATATTTTCTAAAAGGCAATCTTATTTTGGCGCAAAATTATCGTTGAATATTGATACAAGAAACAGTATTGCTTTACCGGAAAAAGGGATTAACTGGAATACTTCATTTAAATATCTGACCGGAGTAAATAAAAACAGTTATGATAATGTATCACAACTAAACTCTGATTTTACTTTTTACATAAAACTGGTTCCTGAGTGGCTCACTCTTGCCAACAGAACAGGTGGTGGGATAACAATGGGAGATAATTTTGAATTTTACCAGGCACAATTCCTGGGCAGTGATGATAACCTGCGGGGTTACCGGAAGGAAAGATTTGCCGGAAGTTCAAAATTTTATAATCAAACAGAATTAAGGTTAAAAATTGCAAATCTTAAAACATATTTATTTCCAGCTTCATTGGGTGTATTTGCTTTCGTTGATGCCGGCAGGGTGTGGGTAAAAAATGATACAGTAAAAAAAATGCTGAGCGGCTATGGTGGCGGAGTATGGTTTTCACCATTAAGGAGATTTTTGATTACAGTGAGCTATGCTGTCTCCAGTGAGGATAAATTACCATTGGTAGGTTTAGGCTGGAAGTTTTAATCAATTATTTTTATAAGAAGCTAAAGCCGGTCTTTTATGACCGGTTTTTTTATAGAAATTAAGGCTTTATAAAATTGGCGAAGATTTGATAAACTTTGCATTATGCAAAGAGTATGATGAAGGGACATTAATTAAAAACAACTGTATGAAAAAAGTTCGTTGGGGTATATTAAGTACTGCAAAAATCGGGAGGGAAAAAGTAATACCTGCTATGCAAAAGGCGGCCAATTGTGAAGTGGTGGCCATCGCCTCAAGAAATTTAGAACAGGCAAAAGAAGCAGCAACCAAACTTAATATTAAAAGAGCCTATGGCTCATATGAAGAGTTATTGAATGATGAAGAAATTGATGCCGTTTATATTCCTTTACCAAATCATCTGCATGTACCGTGGGCAATAAAAGCATTAGCGGCCAACAAGCATGTTTTGTGTGAAAAACCAATTGCACTTTCTGTTTTGGAAGCAAGTGAATTGCTTGCGGCATCAAAGCAAAAGCCACACCTGAAAATTATGGAAGCCTTCATGTATCGTTTTCATCCGCAATGGGCACAGGTTAAAAAATTAATTGCAGATGGCGCAATCGGGCAATTAAAAAATATTCACTCATTGTTTTCTTATTTTAATACGGATGCCGGTAATATCCGTAATAAAAAAGAAATAGGCGGCGGAGGTTTAATGGATATCGGATGTTATTGTATTTCGCAATCCAGGTATGTTTTTAATGAAGAGCCAATCAGTGTTTATGGTAGCTTGCAATACGATCCGGATTTACATATTGATAGCCTTGCCTCCGGGATACTGAATTTTTCATCTGGCACATCCGCTTTCACCTGTTCCACTCAGATGACCCCTTACCAGTATGTAAAGATTACAGGTACTGATGGATGGATACAAATTGATATGCCTTTTACTCCTCAGCCAGAAGAGCAAACCCGGATATGGCTGCATACAAAAAATGGGGCGACTGAAATTGTTTTTGAACCTGTTGATCAATACACTTTACAATGTGATTTATTTTCTCAGGCTATTATTAAAAATACAGATGTACCCACACCTTTACAGGATGCAGTAAATAACATGAAGGTGATAGAAGCTATTTTTATAAGTTATTCAACATCTAAGCTGGTGAATATCGGGTAATAGTATCTCTTTGTAATTCCCGATTCTTTGTTGTCTGTTTATAAACCCGGAAAAATATTTTCAATCAGGCCAGCACTTTATTTTCTTAATAACTGCTCCAATGTTGTAGTTGATAATTCAACGTTTGTCATTTTATTGGGATCATCTTCAAACTGTACATCAACTCTAAGGGCTTTTAATCCCGAAACCCCTTGCAGCTCTTCAAGGTCATATTTTTCATAACCCGGGTTTAGCAGTTTTTTATTTTGCAGGAACTCTATGTATTCCATGTATTCAGCAGCATCTTTGGCTTGTGAGTAAACGATTGCTATTTTTCCGGGTTGGGTAAGCCGTTCATTAGTGTCTTTGATTCGAACTTTATCAATTCTTTTTTTCACTATCTCATAGCGGATATTGTAAGCCCCATCCACATCAAACTTTCTTTCTTCTGTTCTGAATAAAATGGCCAACGCTTGGCTATGTGATAAGATAAGCTGTGTGGTTCGCAGCGGATGGCTAAGTTCTTTTTCCAGGCGGTGCGTTAACCGTGCAGCTTTAGCCATTACCGTCAGCTGCCACATCTTTAAATTTCGCAGGTATAACTCATCAAATTTTTTACGAGGGCTGATGGATTGACCCATAAAGATGTTGAACTCCAGCCCATCGGTAACATAGCGTTCAAAATAATGAGGATATATTTTTTGTGCGGCCAACTGTTCTTTATCAATATACCTGGCCAGCGAATCATTTATTTTTGAAATACTCTGCTCATAATTTTTCCGGTAATGATAAATCATTCCCAACTGTGGATCAATGGCTCCAAAATATTCTTCAATTTCATTTTTGAGGCTAGGTGTTGTATCATGTAAGTGGTTGAATACAGAGATAACCTGCCCTTGCATAAAATCCCTGATGCTCATCTCTTCTTCTGATTGTAAAACATCGGAAGCAGCATAGATAAACTTGTCAATTTTAAATTCGATTTCCTGTAATAGCGGAAAGGGTATTTCTGCCTGAGCTTTTACCACCACTTTTCGTGCAAGTTGGAGCTGGTCCAGTATATCCAATTGAATGGAATGTGATCTTTCGGTTGATGAATTCCTGATGTCAATTGCTCCATATAAAGGAAATACATCTGGAAAATTTATGCGTTCAATTTTTGTATCTTCTTTTTGATGGTGGCTTACAATATAGTTCAAAGCAACCTCGGTAAATTTCCATTCAACAGCTGGCTGAACTGCAGTAAATTTTTTCTTGATAACTTCATCAACTTCACTGTTCAGTATATCCAGACTTTTTTGAAGTCCGAGTGTAAACAAAGGTATAGCTTCTTCAATTTTGCTGATATGTGCAGGAATCAACTGCCCTGAAGTAGTTGAAATTATTTCGAGCATGCCAACCAATACATCGTGGTGTTTCAGCGGGCAAACTATCAAACTCCGCCCACCTTCTTTGTGATAATACTGCAGAAACTGCACATCATTGAGTGATTGTTCAGTGATGGTTTCAAATAATAAAGGCTGGTTGTTTTCTCTGAATATTAATTTGCAATAATCACTGATCTCGTCTTTTTCGGCAATTGATTGAAAATGGCGAAACAGCAGGCTGTTATTATTATGCAATTCAGAATAAATGTAGTGACCGTTTATCTTGAAGAAAGGGGTAATTCCTATGGAAAGACCTTTTAAGCCAATAAGACTTTGAATGAAATTTTCCAGTTCCTGGTAAATAGCTGCATCGGCAAATGCATTGTTATCCAGCAACCTGTTTTTTATTTCTGAAATGATTACCTGTTCAGTCATATCATTTACCCGCAT
>JBARSW010000184.1:0-2210 GCA_049644925.1 Chitinophagaceae bacterium
ACTGAGAACCCAGCAGATCTTATTGATGCAGATCACAAGCGAGACAGCGCGTTTAATTACGAATTCCTGCAAGGTATAAGCCCAGACTCACTTACTCCTTATGACCGTGCAAAACTCTTGAAAAAACTAGAGAGAGAAATGAAACGAAGGGCAGAGATGATGGATTTCGAAGCCGCGATCGCGATAAGAGATAAAGTGAAAGTACTAAAGAAATAGCAGTTCTCGTCATTCCCGACTTGCTTCGCCTCGACGAAGCCTTAAGCGAAGTCGGGATCGGGAATCCACTAGGACTTGGATCCTCGGGCTTGACCCGAGGATGACGTTTCTTTTTCAGATTCTCCATTCATCTTCTTCCTCTGGAAAAAGTTAACCACAAAATACCATGAGTTTCGAATATTTGCCCAAGGGTCGCTAATGCGCCGTACGTGTTTGCGTAGATCGTGACTGAGTGACTTCATCTTCTTTGTTTGATCATGACCCGACAGTGTGATGGTGGTTGCGAGTTTGTACATATCTTCATCGCTATATGTCAGCTCAAAGTTGTTCATCATAAGAAAGATGTTGGTGACAAATACCGACATACGCTTATTTCCGTTATAAAAAGGATGAAATTTATTGATGAAATAAAAGTAACATGATGCTTTTTCAAAAAGACTAGGGTAGAGATCGTGTTGATTAAATGTTTTTTGAGGAATTGCGATTATGGACTCGAGTTTGTCTCTGTTGCAAAGCGCCAGATCGGGGAGTGGATCATCGAAACGCTTGAAGTGGTGTCGGTATTCTTCGACTATGATAGAGAAGTCTTCTATTGTAAGATACCGAATAGATTTCATTCGTGTGCGAGTTTACGAAATGTTGCATGATATTTCTTAAGTGTTGCACGTGCAGACTGTCTGAGCTTGTCCTGATCGGTCAAAGCACGAGAACCCTTTTTCGCAAAGAGGTTTTGGATCGTGACGGTGACGGTGCGAACAGCCTTTTTCATATGCAAATTGTATAGCACAATATTTGAAAATGAAAGTGTTATTTTCATTTCCCAAACCTTCGTTGTCGATTCTGATACTCCGCTATGCATTGCTCAAAATCTTCTACAGTAAAATCAGGAAGAAACTTTTTCACATACATCATCTCAGAATATCCACTCTGCCAAGACATAAAGCCAGACATTCGCTGTTCTCCTCCCGTTCGAATGATAAGGTCTGGGTGCTGCTGAGGGAGGTCGCGCGTATCGAGATAATTTTCTATGGATGTTGCATCGACGTTGGACAAATCGAAGCTTTTGTCCGCTTCCATTGCCTTAACCGCGCGTACGAGTTCGTCCCGTCCACCATAGTCGATACCAATAGACATATATTTTTCTGAAAAGTTTTTTGTTTCTTCTTCTGCTTGTAGTATCTTCAACCGAAGTTTTTCTGGAATTCTGTCTTTTCTCCCGAGATGAATGATTCTTGCATTGTTTTTCTTCGCTGATTTCACATTAGAATCAATATTTATCGTATACAAATTCATGAGATAGTCGATCTCTTCTTTGCTTCTGTTCCAATTTTCTGTTGAGAATCCCCAGAGAGTGACACATTGTATTCCCATCGCCCACGCTCTTTCGAGGGTTTTGTGTGCAGCTTGAAAACCTCTCCTATGACCTTCTAGAGTGGGTAGTCCTCGCTCACGTGCCCAACGCCTGTTGCCATCGGGAATTAGTGCTACGTGGGAGGGTAAGCCACTTGAGTTTGACATGGAGTGGATTATAGCAAATCACCCAACATCTTCTGGACAACATCCAATTCTATAGATTGTTAATGTTCACGTTTTCGGCTATAATTGCACCCCCATATGCTGAGTGCTATAAAGGTAAGAGGAGCCCGTCAACACAATCTCAAAAACATTGATGTTGATATCCCCAAAAATCAATTTGTTGTGGTCACGGGTGTGTCCGGATCGGGCAAGTCGTCTTTCGCGTTTGACACTGTGTACGCAGAAGGGCAACGCAGGTATGTAGAGAGTCTTTCCGCATATGCGCGGCAATTCCTTGGCATCATGGACAAGCCTGAAGTGGACATGATTGAAGGACTTTCTCCCAGTATCTCAATCGATCAAAAGACGGTGAGTCACAACCCTCGCTCGACAGTGGGTACCATAACCGAAGTATACGACTACCTCCGTGTCCTTTTTGCTCGGGTGGGCATTCCCCACTGCCCAAATGACGGCTCTGC
>JBARSW010000185.1:0-2109 GCA_049644925.1 Chitinophagaceae bacterium
TCCACCTGGTTGTTGTTTTAGTCATTCGTTTGATTTAATTCATGTTTCTTATCCTGTGAAATATTTTCCAATGTCCATTGAATTTGCCTTACAAAACTATTCTTTCTTTCTTTACAATTCTCTTTGCCGCAGATTTTGCAGGAAAACGGAAGACACCCATCAGTATGAACAAAGAGTTCCAATGACTCACCAAATTCCTTTTTAATCAATTTTGCCAGTTCTTCTATTTCATTATGCGCCTCATGTAAATTCAGGTACCAGGGTAACGTAAGGTGACAATCAAGATGTAGTACACTACCATACTTAATTACTCTCAGATTATGTAAATCAACCAGGTTGTCCCACCTGTTAATATTAAGAATTTCAACCATCCTGGATAGTAATTCAGCATCAGCCTCATCCATTATTCCGGCAATGGAACGACGTAAAATATTATACCCTGTCACAATAATTATTACCCCAAACAATATTGCCACGGCACTATCAATCCATTTAAAGCCGGTGAAAAACAATAAAATTAATCCGACAATTATACCTGCGGTGGACCAGGTATCACTCTGCAGGTGTTTGCCGCTTGCTATTAGTGCCAATGAGTTGTTTTTCCTCCCGGTGCGCAAACAGAAATAACCTACCACATAATTTACGATTGCCGTTGCAGCTACCAGTAAAATTCCGAAATCTAATTTTTGTATTTCAACCGGGTTGATAAGATTTAATACAGCCTTATACATAATTATCAAACCGGCAACTCCAATTAATGTTCCTTCAATGGCGGCAGAAAGAAATTCCGCCTTTCCATGTCCATACGGATGGTTGCTATCCTTTGGAATAGCAGCCACATACAAACTATACAAGCCAATAAATCCTGCTGTAACATTTACAATACTTTCCAGCGCATCGGTAAGAATAGCAACAGAATGAGTGGAAAAATATGCTATAAACTTTATTATTAACAGAAGCACAGAAATAGCTGCAACCCATTTCTGAACTTTAAGGTTTTGTTGTACAGCTTTCAAATGATATGGATTTATTCTCCGATTTTTTCAATTACATACTTGAGCCACTCACGGCGTGCATATGATAAAAATTCCGCAGGAGCAGTAGCAAAGTTTTTTTCAGTTTCATAACGACCATAACTCTGCAAAATCTGTTCATATTCATCCTGTTTCTTTGGAAGCTTTTCCAGATTCACATCATTTTCAGTAACAGTAAACTTATCTTCATCACTTGACTTTAACCACATACTACCCCTTAAAGAATACCTGTTATTTCCTTCATACATTATAAGGTACATATAAGAAGGTGACACATCACCTCTGCAGGCTGTAATGTATTGTACTTTTGTTTCTGCAATTCCATTTTTGTCCAGGTCTGTAATAGAAGTGCTTCCTTTCAGGATCTCACAGGTAAGGTCTACAAAACACTCTTTTATACCATCAGCTACTTTCCATAGAATAGTATAACCGGTATCATTTTTAAGAAAACAGGTGGCGTACAACTCAGAAGACATAAGCATTTCATCAAATTTATCTTTATAACCGTATGGTTCAGTTACCGACATGACCATTATGTTTTCGCCATTTTTATCTTTCCATTTCCAGGCTTCCTGTATTTTCCCTTTTATTTTTATTGAAGCAGGTACATCAGCAGCAGTTATTTTCACTGGTTCAATTTTAGTTACCTCAGAAGTAGTAACCCGGTTGATTGAATCTTTTATTGTATTCCCAGAATTTTTATTTGAAGAATCGTTACAGCTTGTTATAAAAGCTGCAAGACAGAAGATAAGCAGCAATCTCATAAAATTTATTTTAGGGACACAAATATACAATACAAAATTGCCTTTACTCAAAAAAGTAAAGGCAATTAAAAATGTGAAAAGGTTTGTGATTATCGTATTATGGTGAACTTTTTATTAATTAAGACAGACGGATCACTACCGGAGAGTAAATACTGCCCTGCCGGTAATCCACTTACATTAAGCACAATATTGTTATTCCCTTTATTGATCTGTGTGTTGATTCGCTGAACGATCCTTCCATTTACATCAAGAATCTGCAAATCAGTCTTTAATGCTTTTTCAGCTTTTATAACCACATTCAGGTTGTCCTT
>JBARSW010000186.1:0-1745 GCA_049644925.1 Chitinophagaceae bacterium
ACTTACTTAATAATTATTTTAATACTTGTACACTGAACTTTATTGATTTTTATTTTGTTTTATTAACCACCATTCTTTTCAGCGTCTTTAGCCGCCTCTGCTTTCATTTTTTCGTTTGCAGTAACAAGAAACTCTACCCGACGATTTAGTGCCTGACCTTCCGTTGTAGTGTTAGTATATTTTGGCAGTCTTTCCCCATACCCGATTGTTGTAAGCCTGGCAGTAGAAATAACTATTCGTGACTGTGAAATACCATAGCCTGACAAATAAGAAGCAACCGCATAGGCCCGTTCTTCAGATAGTTTCTGGTTATAGCTAAGGGATCCTTTACTGTCAGTATGCCCCTGCACTTCAATATTGGTTTCAGGGTATTTTTGGAGGATCACTACTAATTTATCCAGGTTGGTCCGGGCCTCATTAGATAAACCTGATTGATCAAAGCCAAATAATATTTTACTATTAAATTCTATTACAATTCCCTCTCCTACTCTTATAACTACAGCATCCGGAATTTCTTTTTTAATTTCTTCCGCCTGCTTATCCATCTGGCGACCGATAACTGCTCCTGTCACACCACCAACAGTTGCACCAATGATTGCACCTAATACTGTATTACCGGTTGCCTTACCAATAACGGCACCCATTGCACCGCCAGCTGCTGTTCCTATCACAGCTCCTTTTTGTGATTTATTCATTGTTTTACATCCATAAGAAAAAATTGCTAACATCAAAAGGCTGAAAAATATCGTTTTCATTTTGTTAATTTAAATTGTAAATGGTTGATTTAATATCCAGATTGTAAAGGTGACTTTAATAAGCTGGGCAAGTGTTACACAAAGAGAGAAATAAGTTATATCATTCACACATTAGAGCAGCGGAACTCTGTTTTCATTTCTTGTCAGCAGTATAATTGCAGAAAAATATATTATCATTGTTTTTACCGCAATGAAACAAATCACATCAATTTTTAATCGGTCTGTAATATTCTAATGCTTGCGGCATATACGTTTTTATCTTTTCAATTCTTGTTGCATCCGACGGATGACTGCTTAGAAACTCTGGTTGCTTTGCTCCACCTGCTGCAGACATTCTTTCCCAAAATGGAATGGCTTCTTCCGGATTATAACCTGCCATAGCTGAAAAATACAAACCGTATTTATCTGCTTCGGATTCTTCTTTGCGTGAAAAAGGCAGTAATACACCCACGGTGCTTCCTACTCCATAGGCAGATAAAAAAAGATTTTGTGTTTCAGCAGGTTTATTAGCCAATGCAACTTGTAATGCTGCACCCCCTAATTGCTGTAATAGCGCCTGGCTCATTCTTTCACTGCCATGCTGTGCAATGGCATGGGCTATCTCATGTCCTAAAACAATAGCCAATGCAGCTTCATTTTGTGTGATCGGCAACAAGCCGGTATATACTACCACTTTTCCACCCGGCATACACCATGCATTTGCTTCCTTATTATCAATAAGATTAAATTCCCACTGGTATCCATCGAGAATTGTTGTTTGCCCTTTGTTATCGTAAAATAATTTTATAGCATTCGCAATTCTGTTTCCCGCCCTGCGCACCATCTCAGCATCCCGGTTATTACTTACACTAACCACTTTGTTGTCATTCAAAAATGTTTGGTATTCCTGCTTCGCCATAGTTTGTAACTCTGTTTCCGAAACCAGGCTCAGTTGTTTGCGCCCGGTTACCAGGTTTTCTGTACAACCAATGAGAAGAGAAGAAATCAAAA